>PBNI01000015.1 GCA_002723045.1 Methanobacteriota archaeon
ACAAAAATACATCCGTTGCTCTGATCAATAGAGACAACTCGCCCTCGCTCAATGATGACCTAGCGGAGAAAGAGAGAGAGAAAATCCCATCTTTAGGAACCCTGTCAGGGCCAGTCCCATCATCTACCAACAAGAGCCATGCTTCTGACTGTCCAATTGGGGCCAAGCGGCCAATCTTAGCTTGGACCGAAGATATCCCATCGTAATCATGTATCCCAACTTCGATTGTATAATCCTCCTCGCCTCCTGATGTCAAGGAAGTGATCTTTTCTACCTCATTACCATCCTTGAGGAAAGTAAGATTTGTGATAGAAGGTGGTTGGTTTCCGACTAGGATCTTCGCGGCTTGTTGGCCAATGGTACTTGTGTGGACACCACCAATTTGTATCGTCGAGATCGACGCCCCATCAATGTCTTCTAGTAGAATCGGGATGTTTTGCCTGCCTGGAGAAATACTTGGTGGAACTTCGAAAATGCCGGACCAAGTGTCTATGCTGGAGGTTCGTTGCTCGCCGGCAAGCTGCCAGTCCCAGTCCTCTTGACCGGTGTTGGTCAATTGTACTAAGCCGCCCCCAATTGACTGCAAGTTCACCGCTACTGATTTGATTCCATGGCCATCGTATGCCCCGACTGTTACTACTATCGACTCACCCCTGAACGTACTTTCTGGACTGAATTCGACGTGAATTAACCGAGGAGGAGCGTTAGAAATCTGGATACTAGTATTCTGCTGGACAGTAACCCAGTAGTCCTCCATTATGACGGAGATTGGGAGGTCCCCGCTCTGGAGTCCGTTGTGGATAATTCTGACAGTCCAGGTGTCATCATGTATCACCTGATCCCCCTGTAGACCAGAATCAGAAAGACCGACTATCCCTAGACCGATCGAGGAGAGGTCTACGCTGACGGATTTGATGTCCGTGTCAACGTCATTCACTACAACCTCCAGATGAGCCACTCCACCCTCTGTCGATAGGGCGGATTCGCGGAACCTTATCGAGGAACCAGGTTCGTCAGATAATGATGGAGGGGTGTTCTCATCGAATGTTACTATCGATGGAGAAAGTATCCTATCCATTCTCTGGTTCTCGATCAGAGATATTTCTGAGCCCTCTCCCAGCTCTATTGTGACTAATCTACTAACTTCGTTCAGGAGTCCTGATAGCGGCCCTTCGTTGATGATGCTGCCATTTGCTGAGCTCATTTCTCCGAAGGATCCCTCCCACTCAGCAATAGAGACGGTGTGGCCATCGATTGAGTCTATGCTAGTCCCATGAACGGTTACATCCAGAATCATGTCCGTATTTCCAACTAGAGAGAATGAGTCCCCAATAGCCAGGATCTGAGGGCATACCCCTGTCTCTCTGGAGATGTGTGTAGAGAAAATCGAGCTGGCCTCCGGTGCCTCCGGATTCTGAATTATCGGGGAGTTTTCTGGGTATTCGTCCTCAGTGGATCCATTGTCCTCTACGAATGTATAGCGGATTGTTCGATTAAGCCAGTCATCCTGTGGGACCACATACTCGTACGTGAGGTTGTGTTCGGCTCCGAACTCCTGATCGATCGGGCCGAAGGGGGTAGCGGAAACATTGAACCAAAACTCGTTCCTGATTTTGTCAGCCTCAAAGGGAGCCCCCGTTGCATTCTCATAGACCCCTGATTCAACTATCTGGCGAACTAGGCCGAAGGACCCCTCGGCATCTCCATCATACGTACCATCCACGATCAGTGTGTCAGCGACAGTTTCTCCTCCCTCTGATTGGAAGTGAATCAGGGGAATCGTCCCATTGGCTTCGATGTATGGGGAATCCTCGGATGCGATGAAGTCGAACTGCCCGCTTCCGAATATCCTCGAGTACTGGTCAGTCCTAACGCCCTCCTCCCATTTCTCTCGGAAGATTAGTTCATCCAGTTCGAAAGAGAAGGCCTCCCCTACTGCGGAAACTCTTGCTGAAGCATTTGCCTCAACCTGGATATCCTGTAATCTTCGGAATCCATCCTCGTCCCATATCTCAAAGTATAGCAAGAATACCTCGCCGTAAACGCCGCCTGAGCTCTCGTTGTCCCCCCCGTTGATGGAAATCCACCCATCCCCCTCAAACATCATCCTCTCTGTTACCTTTCCATCTTGGAACGATCTGAGGACGTAGGCGTCGTTTACATCTGCATTGATTGATGCCCCCTCGCCTCCCTCATCCGTGTTGAATAACAGACCTCCCGATCCCATCATCTCGAAATCCTGGCTGATCAATTCGGTTCCGTCATATGACTCATTGAGCCAAATCCTGTCTAGCACGAGGTCAATTGCTGCTCCTTCGGAGCCATTTGACATGTCCAATAGAAGGGTCCCGTTCCCAAGTTCGTTTGACTCCAGAATGCTTCCTGTTCTCTTTTGCCACCCCCTTCCATCGAAGGTAACTCCTTGTTCTTCGCCATCCATGTCAGATAGCGACCAATGAGTCTCCCTGGTGACCTCGTGATCGGATATTGGTTGGTTCCAATTTGTGATATTTAGAACACGGCTGCAAGAAGACTCTGCGGTTTGGACTTGAATCGAAAGGGAGTCCCCAAATTGTGGTTCTTCTTCTATTATTATGTCGATCTCTCCTCCAGCAACGAAGATTGTGGTATTTGATACTGGAATTTCCGAAGCGTCCCTGGAGTGATGGATAGTGGCATTGACTTCTGTAGGAGAAGAGCCATTGGTGAATGGTGGTTCGAAAACCACCCGATAGCGGTGAATTAGTGAAATCTCCGAGTCTCCTGATTCCGTCCAATGCCATTGCTGCCCCCAATCTGCTATAATCTCGCAACTGTTTGCCTGGTTATCTTCAGTAGAGGCAATAGACGAGGGGATGTACGAGCCTAGCATAGACAGGACGACTAAGGCTGCCAATCCCCTATTCATGTACGACTCCACCCACGGAGGCATTTCAAACAATTCCCGACATGCTGACTGGAAAAACTAGAACAGGGGTTCCTCGTAATCGTCATCGACCCCTGACCTCTCCCTCCATAGGCCAGCTGGCATTCCATCGTAGATGTCAGCATAGGGGTCTTCATCTCCCTTGTCCTTCTCATTCTGCATTGCCAGATTTGCGAAGTTCTCAGCGTTCGGTTTGAACTTCCAATAGTGAATCCTCCACTCGCGCCCATCCCATAGGGTGGTCTCCTCGGATTCAGTTGTAAGCAAGTCATAGTCCTGCAATTGGTAGAACATGTTCCTATCCGTTGGTTCCAGTGCATTGTCGATTATTCTGTTTGAGAAGCCGAAGAACCCCAAAGCGTGCTCAGCGATGGACTCTGCGACATGGGTCTCCATGCTGGTATCGACCTTGCTCTTGATTGCCTGAGTTAGTTGCGCCAAGGTCAGTCCCATCTTCCCACCGGGCTACGTTAGGTGCCGAGGTTATTTCAAACATCTTGCTAATTGCTCTGATTACACAGTCTGAGAGTCCCGAAGCGATTAATCTTGACGTGCTTCTCGAAGCCCCATGGATGAGTCCGGTTCCACCAATTTCCTCGGCCTCAAGGAATCTGATTCTGGACCATGGGACATCGTCGTTTTGCAAGTTCCTCTAGAAATGACATCTAGTTACGGGGAAGGTACCCAGCATGGACCCTTAGCGTGTGTAGAGGCTAGTTGGCAAGTCGAGTTACGTGACTCGGTTCTACCGGAGGATCTACCATGTGGAGCAGGGATTCACACTGCTGAACCTTGGGCATCGGATGCTCCGAGCCTGAGGGATCAGTTGGACTCGATTAGGGAGTACATCAGTCCATGGATAGCCGGCGGCCAATTCCCCTTGGTTCTTGGTGGGGAGCATGGGATTCTTCTCCCCATTGTGGAATCATTATCGGATCATGATATGATTGCTGATCTCTCTGACCTCACAATAGTCCAGATAGATGCTCATGCAGACCTGAGAGATCGACTGAATGGTGAGAGGTTCTCACATGGAACTGTCATTCGCAGAGCTCTAGATCTTGGAGTGGGAAGGGTGATCCAAATCGGAGTTAGGGCTTTCAGCCTGGAGGAAGAAGAGTTGATGCAGTCCGAGGATAGGATTGAGACATGGCTAGCGAGAGACCTGCTATCAGTCTCAGACGGCAATCTCGAGTGGAGTAGGATGATTAGAAGTCTTTCAGGAATCTCAGGACCGGTGTGGCTCACATTCGACGTAGATGGTCTCGACGGTTCCTTGGTTCCATCTACGGGGACCCCAGTTCCAGGAGGTTTGAGTCACTGGGGTGCGGTTGAGGTGATTGAGAATCTTTTCTCTTCTGAGAGTTGCGAGGTGATCGGAGCGGACGTCAATGAAATCGTTCCGGACGCAGAAGGTTCGCTAACACAGTTCAGCGCTGCGCTTATTGCGACCAAGATGATGGCATGCCATATCGCTGAGCTTTCGAGCAAAAAGGGATAAGGATTGTATCTTATTTCCCCTACAGCGGCGCTATGCGCCGCTCACTGGCAGTGATGGTCCTGGCCTCACTTATGGTGGCATCGACATCCCCTATGTCCTCTGGTCAGATTAGTCAGCCGGACATCATCCAGGAACATTGGTACCACAGTTATGCCACACTGACGCTGGATGTGAATGCATGGGAAGACGAATACCCGGAAATTGTCAATCTGCTAGTAGTAGGCCAAACAGAAATGGGCAGGAATCTATGGATGTTACAGATTTCTGATTGGAGTCAGGAAACAAAACCAGATGGAACTTCCAAAGAGGTGGTTTACATCGATGGTGGGCATCATGGTAACGAGCATTTGGGCACCGAACTAGCGTTCCTAGTAGCCGAGCATTACATCGAGGGTTGGGCAGATGGCGAGCAAGCGGTACTAGACGTCTTGGCAACAACTGAATTGCATATCCTCATCATGCTTAATGCCGATGGCAATGACTTCGATACAAGGTGGAACATTAACCAAGTAGATCTGAATAGAAACTACGACCACTACTGGAACACCTGTCCAACGACACAGCCCGGAAGTGCGGCGTTCAGTGAGTCAGAAACTCTTGCAAATTCTGTTTACATGAACGAAGTAGTGCCTCATGCTGACCTGTATATCACAATGCACACGGGAGTTTGGATTATGCTATACCCATGGGGCAAATGGCCCGAACAGCCATCAGACTGGGAGATGTATCACTCCATACGCGATGAGGTGAATACCAACATCTCCGAGATCCCGATCCGGAATGCAAACCAAGGCCTATACCCGAATTGTGGAACTAGTCGCGATTACGGCTACGGGGTTATGGGATACCCCACATTCACCTTNGAGACCGATGATGAGCAATTCCTATTGGGTTCTGTGGAAGCGATCTCGGACAGATTGGGNGAGGAGCTAGATGTGATGCACTATCTGATTCAGAATGTATGGTACTGGAGAGCTCGTCTTGTTGTTGATTCCCTAGAGATAGAAGATGGGAAAGTGCATCTGAGCATTTCGAATCTGGGACACGCGAGCACGTCAAATGCCACTCTAGTATGGAGGACGAGCGATAGCGATTACACTTGGTTGCCTGGTGGGACCCCAATTGAGGAACTATCAGATCAGTGGGTTATCGAGGGCGAGTCCCTATGCTTGAGTGATGAGTCAGAGTACAACTTCTCCATCCCAGGATGCGGTTTTGGAGTCAATGCCACTAATAGCACCGTAACAACCATCGATTTCGGGGATGCTCCGATTTCCAGTAGCGAGGGACAGTTCTACATATTCTACCAGAAGAGAGTGGTGGATTCCTCCCAGTTCGTTTGGGAATCTGTCAATGAGAGCAAGGTACAGGTTCCGGTTGGTGGCTCGGGTCTGCTTCCGGCCCCTTCGATGCTACTTGTTCTCATCGCATTCTCTCTAGCGGCGATTAATAGAAGAAATAGTATATTTGAGCATTAATTTATGTTTTTATTTTAGTAATTAGGACTCTAAAGTATTAATTCTCAGAGGAATTGTTTGTATATTACTACCAAATCGCAGTCTACGGGATAAGATGAATTGGGCCAATAGCGAATTCGATGAAGCCTGCGAACATCTGCTGATACCCCTCTTCGAGGGAGTCAGCCGAGCCCCCAACAACGCACTTTCAGGTCTTGGTAGGAGCCAGAGGAATCTGGTCAAGGAAGCGATCTCATCCGATGAGTTCGGGGGCAAGAAAGGTCAGAGAATGGTCGTTTGGACACCTGGTTGCAGAGTCATGCTCATCGGCATGGGTGAGAAGGATTCACTGGGTCACCGTCTAGCTCGCAACACTGGAGCTCGGGTCATGGCTTCGCTATCGAAGAAGAAAGGACTCTCGGTGTGCGTGAGATTCACCTCCGGGTGGACGGGTGAGCGCATGCTTGACTTCGCAGAGGGCATGATGCTGAGAGATTACGAATTCCTAGAGCATCAAGAGATCGATAAAGAGCACATCTCAGACCAATGGTCTGTACAATTCCAAGCGAGCCCGAGGCATCAGGAGTCTCTCAGAGAAGGGCTCAGTAGAATCAATGCAATTGCCGGTGGTGTGCATCTTGCACGTGACCTAGGAAATGAGCCGGCCAATGTTCTGTACCCAATGGAGTACGCCCGCAGAGCCGAAGAGTGGGCTGCGAGCAAGAATAATGCCTCGGTAGAAGTCTACGATTGGGATAGGCTGCAGGAACTGGGCATGGGCGGTCTGATAAATGTTGGAAAGGGCAGCGACAGGAAGCCTTGCATGGTTCTGTTCACACTCAATCCAGACGCCGATGAGGGCATCCAGAGGCCTTGCATTGTTGGCAAGGGCATCACATTCGATACAGGTGGAATCTCAATCAAGCCGACCGGAGGGATGTGGGATATGAAATACGACATGTGCGGTGCTGCGACAGTATTCGGACTGATGGAAGCACTGCACGCAACCGGCTATGGTCGCAGGGTGAACGGAATCGCCTGTTTGGCTGAGAACATGCCTGGCTCGGGGGCATACCGTCCCGGAGACGTGTTCAAGACATACTCGGGCAAAACCATAGAGGTGTTCAGCACAGATGCGGAGGGGCGCAATGTCCTCGCTGACGGATTGTGGAAGGCGGGCGAGTTAGATCCAGAGTATATCGTTGACCTGGCCACCCTGACAGGAGCCATCGTAGTCGCCCTGGGCAACCAGATTACCGGGATGTGGGCCAATGATGATGAAATCGGTAGAAGGCTGAAGAAGGCAGCCAACCGCTCCGGAGAGACAGTTTGGAGGATGCCTCTCAACGCCCAGTTCAGGAAGTACATGACAGACTCAGCCTTCGCGGACATCCGCAACGGATCGATAGGTGGGCGTGCCGGTTCCTCGAACGCAGCTGCATCATTCTTGGAGTTCTTCGTCCCTCACAGAGGGTTCGACGAAGATTCAGAGAAGATACCCTGGGTTCACTTGGACATTGCAGGAAGTGCGTGGGGCCCGGGTTCCAAGGCTCGCTCTGAGGGAGTCAACCCCCTCTTCCAGTACGGGACCTCGGGGGTACACGTTAGGACTCTTCACAGGCTTATCACTGAAGAGTAGTCATTCTTGGTCCTCGTCATCGGAGTCGACGACCTCGAAGTCTGCGTCCACTACTCCATCGTCACCGCTATCTTCCTTTTCCTCTGCCATCTCAGCTGCTGCTGCTTCGTAGAGCTTTGTCGAAATTGCGTGCATTGATTGCTCCAGTTCCGACATCTTTGCCTGTATCGCAGCCTCATCGATGTCTTCCAGTGGGATGGGGGTCTCTTCCTTGACGATCAGGGACTCGAGTTCGTCCAACTTCTCAAGGACTGGCTTGGTGTCATCCTCGGACAACTTTTCCTCGTTCTCCTCGATCATCTTCCTTGTCTGGTAGACTACACTATCTGCTGAGTTCCTCATCTCGACCTTTGCCTTTCTCCTCTTGTCCTCATCGGCGAACTTCTCGGCATCCTCTATCTTCTGCTTTATCTCGTCCTCTGAGAGTGAGGTCTGGCTCTCTATCTTGATCGATTGCTCTGTCCCGGTTCCAAGGTCCTTAGCAGAGACGTTTACTATGCCGTTTGCGTCGATATCGAATGTGACCTCGATCTGAGGGATTCCCCTTGGGGCTGCTGGGATCCCCATTAGGTGGAACCTTCCAAGGGTAATGTTGTCCTTTGCAAACTCCCTCTCTCCCTGAAGAACATGAACCTCTACCGCAGGCTGGTTGTCTGCAGCGGTTGAGAAAGTCTCAGACCTCCTTGAAGGGATGGTTGTGTTCCTCTCGATCATGGTAGTAGTTACGCCGCCAAGCGTCTCAATTCCCAAAGTAAGGGGTGTGACGTCCAGAAGTAGGACGTCGGTGACGCCCTCGTCACCAACGATTATTCCTGCCTGCAGAGCAGCCCCCATTGCAACTGCCTCATCGGGATTTATCCCTTTGAAGGGAGCCTTGCCGACCTCCTTCTCGATCTCCTGCTGAACTGCTGGAATTCTGGTCGAACCCCCGACTAGCAATACCTTGTCCACATCCCCCTTCTTTATGCTGGCATCCTTCATAGCCTGGCGGGTAGGTGACATTGTCCTCTCTACCAATGAGGATGTGAGTTTCTCAAACTTAGAGCGGGAGAGGGGCATGTCCAGATGCTCCGGCTGACCATCCCTCATGGTGATGAACGGGAGGTTGATCTGAGTAGATGGAGTCCCAGAAAGCTCAATCTTCGCCTTCTCTGCTGCTTCACGTATCCTGCTCATAGCCTGAAGATCCTTCTCCAGATCTATTCCAGTAGACTTCTTGAACTCGGAAACAATCCATTTCATTACGGCCTCATCGAAATCGTCACCACCGAGTCTGTTGTCTCCGCTGGTTGCCTTGACCTCAATCTGTGGTTGGCCATCAACTTGGTAAATCTCAAGGATAGAGACATCGAATGTCCCACCTCCCAGATCGTATACTAGTACCGTTTGATCCTCCTCCTTGTCTACACCATAGGCCAGTGCTGCGGCGGTTGGTTCGTTGATTATCCGTAGAACCTCCAATCCTGCAATCCTTCCTGCGTCCTTGGTTGCCTGCCTCTGTGAATCCGAGAAGTATGCCGGGCAAGTCACTACTGCTTGCTTGACCTCTGTACCCAGGTACTCTTCAGCGTCGGCCTTGAGCTTCTGGAGGACAAATGCAGAAATCTCCTGAGGGGAATAGTCGTCCTCGTCAATGTCCTTCTTCCAGTCGGTGCCCATTTCCCTCTTTACTGAGATGATAGTGCGCTCCGAGTTGGTTACTGCCTGTCTCTTCGCAGTGACTCCGACCAGGCGCTCTCCATCCTTGGTGAATGCGACCACGCTGGGAGTGGTCCGAGACCCCTCGGAGTTGGGTATCACTACCGCCTTGCCCCCTTCTATTGTCGCTACGCAACTGTTTGTCGTTCCTAGGTCAATTCCTATTACTGCAGATCCCATTTTCATTTCTCCTGTTTTTTCCAAACTACTTCAGTTCGAATGTGATGTCGAGGATGCCGTTGTTAATCTCCCAATTGGCGACCTCTGATGATGCGTGTGGGAGTACGAATGTTCTGAACGGTCTGATCTGATTGATCCTTAGCATCTGTAGAACAACTCCTTCTCCGGTAAGACTCAATTCAAGATTGTCAGAAGAGATGTCATCGAACTTTGATACATCTATGGTCACGAACATCTGGTCATTGTTGACATACACATCCTCCTCTGGTATTGAGTCATCTTTCGATTCATGCTGACTCTCGTCTACATCGACTCTAACTTCTGAAACAGAGGGTTTGATGTGTATATCTACACCCATCTTCTTTAGGAAATCTCCGAGACCCTGAGGCCCGCTAATCATAGACTCGAAGTTCTTCATGAACTCCTCTGGGTCTGAGTTAAGTCCGAGTTTGACTTCACTCATCGAGACCTTCTCGGGATCTATGCCCATTTCCTCGAATTGACTTCTTACTTGCTTAATCATCGATTTGAGGGTATTTATGTCGACTGGCATCCCCATTTGTTCGAACATCCTTGCCATTTCCTCAATGGCTTCTTCGTCGAAATTGTCCCAATTCTCATCAGTCATACTATCACTAATCAACCTCTAGTTGTATAGTGGGAAAGATGGGTGGTATTTGAATGGAACGGATGCCCTCCGAGAAGAATGGGGCTGATTGGGTATGAGCGTATTGAAAACAGAGGCTTGATTGGAAGGGCACAGATGGTCGAGTCTGATCACGATGTAGCTCTAGAAGACACGGATAGAATCCATGGTAGGACAGCTCTAGTGAACAACGTCAAGGCTGCTTCATCTCTTGCCGGGGCGATTCGTTCAACCCTGGGTCCGAAGGGGCTAGACAAAATGCTCGTCGACGGTGATGGGACGGCCTTGGTTACCAATGATGGCGTCACCGTTCTAGAGCAGGCAAACGTGGAACACCCCACTGCTAGGCTGCTTATCGATGCCTCATCATCGCAGGATAGGGCTGCTCGAGACGGTACGACTACGACTGTTCTGCTGGTTGCAGAGATGCTGCAGAACGCTCTGGAACTCGTGAGAATGGGGGTTCATCCCTCGATTATCGTCAATGGGTACTCGATTGCTTTGGAGGAGTCGTTAAAAGAAATCGAGAAAGTGTCAAGAGAATCTGATGATAAGCAGAAATCTCAGGTGGTTAGGACCTCCCTCCAAGGTAAGGGGGATTCTTCGGTATGCGGACTAATTGCAAACCTGGCAATAGAGGCTGCAGACAGCCTCGTGGATTTGGAGGGAGGAGACGATTTGGAAAGAATGGTTGTGAAGCGTCTGCAGATTAGGGAGGGTAGCGTCATGGACTCAACCTTGGTCAATGGGCTAATGCTGCTAAAATCAAGAGTAGATTCAACCAGTCCGGAGAATTCTGACGGAGGAGTGGTTGCAATTATTGATGGTGGTTTGGAAGATGCCAAACTGGAGACCGATGCATCGATCGAGGTAAGCAGTCTCGGAATTATACAGGAATTCCACGAAAGATCAAGAGAGAATATGCAAAGGCAAGTTTCGCACCTCTCATCACTCGGTGTTGACCTTCTGGTAGTCAGAGACGGGATTGCTGACGAAGCGATAACGCAACTGACAAAGGCGGGAATAGTGGCATATCGAAGATTGGAGAGGAGCGACATGGATCTATTGTCTAGAATTACTGGAGCCAGGCAGACAAGAAGAGTTGGTGATCTTGGAGAAGGTGATCTGGGAGCTTATTCAAAGAGGAGCGAAGAAAGAATTGCAGATGTAAAGCACACTCTGATAGAGGGAGACGGTGGCGGGATGACCCTAGTTGTCAGAGGATCATCTCCCGCAGTTAGGGAAGAGGGGATCAGGATCTTTGATGATGCAATTGGAGTGTCTCACCGCCTGAACAGCAGGCCGGGAGTCCTGCCTGGCGGAGGTGCAATACAGTCCCACCTTGCAAGACACCTGAGGTCATTTTCACAAACACAGTCGGGGAGGGAACAGCTTGCGATAGAGGCGTATGCTTCTGCGCTTGAGTCGATTCCAAGGATACTTGCTGAGAATGCCGGCAGGGACCCAGTGGAAGTTATTCTCTCACTATCGGCAGATCAAATGGAGTCGGGTGCTTGGATTGGTTTCGACCTGCAGAGCGGTGAGAACTGCGATATGGGAGAAATAGGAGTACTGGATACTGAGTTTGTAGTAAAGCATGCTCTTTCAGGGGCTACTGAAGCCGCAATCGGAGTGCTTAGAATCGATGATGTACTTTGGGCTCGGACCGATCCGAGTACCCCTGATTGGGGAGATGAAGAGGAGGACTAAGGGCTGGAGATTCCCCTGAGCATCTCATCAACTAAGGATATGAGATCGTACTCCGGCGTCCAACCCCACTCCTCCTCAGCGAGAGATCCATCTATCGAGTCTGGCCAAGAGTCGGCGTATTCCTGCCTAACATCGGGGACGAAATCACAAGTGAAACCCTCGACCCTGTCAGATATTGCATCGGCTAGCTCACCTGCTGAGAAAGAAAGGCAGGGGATATTGTATCCCGACCGAGAGTCTCCGAGATCGTCTGCACCTGAGTCCATTAGAGACAGGGTGGCATTGATTGCGTCATCCATGTAGAGCATAGGAAGTCTGGTGTCAGGACGGACAAAGCACTGGTAGTGTCCTTCATTCAGTGCGGCATGGAATATTTCTACGGCATAATCTGTGGTGCCACCTCCAGCAGGCGCCTTGTAGGAAATTAGGCCAGGATAACGAATACCTCGGGTGTCGACGTTGAATCGCTCTAGGTATTCGCGAGCCAGGGCCTCGCCGGTGACCTTGGTCTCGCCGTAAACCGTGGTAGGATTGAGTGGTGATTCCTGAGTGGCGTTCCTGGGTGAGTCAGGGCCAAAAACAGCTATTGATGACGGAGAGTAAACCCTCAGGTTGCATTCCTTGGCGGCCTCCAAAACTGATATCGTCCCTCCCACATTGATCCTGCGGCACAAATCCGGGTCACGCTCACCAACCGCCGAAAGGAGTGCAGCGAGGTGGTATATCGTACCAACTCCCTCACTCTGACATATTCTGGAAATCCCATCTGTATCTAGGACGTCTAGTATCACGAATGGGCCACCTTCTACTGATGAGTGCCCTGACGACTCCCTGATGTCCGATGCTATGACGGAGTCTCCTCCATGTCTTTCTCGCAGTGCCTGGACCAAGTCAGTACCAATCTGACCCAATGCCCCGGTGACGAGCACCTTGTCTCCCGAGGTGCCCGACATGTGCGACCGTAATTCTGACGCTACTTGAAATTAAAGAAAAGGCAAACAGGATTTTTTTGGCCAATGTTGATAGGGGATGGGCGACTGATTCTGACCCCGTTGATGATATGAAGTATGTCGTAGTGACGGGTGGGGTGCTCTCCGGATTGGGCAAAGGAGTGACTGCAAGTAGCATTGGAGTTCTCCTCAAAAGCGCTGGACTGAGAGTAACTGCAGTCAAGATTGACCCCTATCTGAATACAGATGCGGGGACGATGTCCCCATTCGAACACGGTGAGGTGTTCGTCCTGGATGATGGTGGAGAAGTGGATCTAGACCTTGGAAACTACGAGAGGTTTCTCGACGTGTGTCTGACAAGAAAGAACAACATCACCACAGGAAAGGTGTATGAGAACGTGATTCAGAAGGAGAGGAGGGGCGACTACCTTGGTAAGACGGTGCAGGTCATCCCCCATGTAACAAATGAGATCCAGGACTGGATTGAGGAAGTTGCCCATATCCCGAGCGATGGCAACGGAAAGGAGCCGGACGCTTGTGTAATTGAGCTGGGTGGGACGGTTGGGGACATTGAAAGTGCGCCTTTCGTGGAGGCTTTGAGGCAGTTCCAATTCAGAGTGGGGCAAGAGAACGTTTGCTTCGTCCATGTTAGCCTAATTCCAGTAATGGGCCCAGTAGGGGAGCAGAAGACGAAACCGACACAGCACACCGTGAAGGATCTCAGAGGACTGGGGATCAATCCGCATATGCTAGTTTGCAGGTCAAAGAGCCCTTTGATTGACGAAACGCGTCAGAAGATCTCAGCATTCTGTCACGTTCCCCCCGAGGCGGTAGTATCGGCTCACGACGTTTCTAATATCTACCAAGTCCCGATAATGCTCGAGTCTCAGGGCGTCACAGAGATGCTGGCAGAGAAGTTTGGTTTCAAACTCTCTTCAAAGAGGGAGTTGCTGGAAGACTGGAAGAAGTTGGCCGATCATGTCGATTCCCTGGAGGATGCGGAGGAAGTCCATATCGCGGTTGCCGGGAAATACACCGATCTCTCGGACTCCTACCTCAGTGTGATTAAGGCACTTCAGCACGCATCTTTCAAGGTCGATAGGAAGCTTGCCATAGATTGGATCGAGTCTTCGGTTCTGGATGAGGAAGCGAAGAAGTCAGACCGAGAGTCTCATGACGAGGCCTGGAATCTACTCAAGGCAGCAGATGGCATACTTGTCCCCGGTGGGTTCGGCATCAGGGGAATCGAGGGCAAGATAAAGGCGGCAGAGTATGCAAGGGAGAATAACGTACCATATCTGGGTGTTTGTCTGGGATTGCAAGTTGCGACAATAGAGTTCTGCAGGAACGTGTTGGGTCTCGAGGGAGCGAATTCCACTGAATTCGAGGAAGAGCCACCTCATGCGGCTGTAGTCTTCATGCCCGAGATATCAAAGACGCATATGGGGGGGACTATGAGGCTGGGGACGAAGCCGACCCCCTTCCTTGTGGAAGACTGCAAAATAAAGCGATTGTACGGAGATGCTGGTCATGTTGATGAGAGGCACCGACACAGGTACGAGGTGAATCCAGAGCTCATTGAGAAAATCGAGGAAGCCGGTCTTGTGTATGTGGGCAAGGATGAGACCGGAGAGAGGTGCGAGATCATGGAACTAGAAGGGCACCCGTATTTCGTCGGAACCCAGTACCACCCCGAGTTCAAGTCTAGGCCTGATAGGCCGAGCCCCCCATTCCTGGGTCTCCTGATGGCTGCCTCGGGGATGGATGTTTAATCGACTGAAACTGGAAGTATCCTTGTCGTCCTATATCCCTGTAGTACCTTCATGTACCTCTTGGAGGCAAATTCTTGGTCCAGAGAATCATCACCAGTCTCAATCCTCAGTGCTCTGACCGTGAGGAGTTTTGCGGGGGTCACCACCCCGAGGATATTGTCAATCCCTATCGAACTGAGGACCGTTGGAGAAAGTTGCAGATTCCCCCTGCCTATCAGGAATCCCTGTCCCCCCATTGGGGAGAGTAGGAGAGTTACTGGCCCATCATGGGAATCAAGAAGGTCGATGATACCAGATTCGGCTAGATCCGTCCCAACTTGCTCTGTACCGATTGTCGCATCAATTCCAAGTGTCGTCAATTCAAAGCCGATGTTTCCTCCTATCTCTCTTAGAGTACCTCCCGACCCCCATATTACTAGTCGTCCGTCTTCTACTATGGCTTCCTCGATATGATCTGAAAGTCCGATGATTACTTCTTCCTCGGATTCTGTCTGGATTAGCTCCTTGGAGCCCTGCATCCATCTCGGAGAATTTGGGGAGAAGGCCTCTGCATAGAGCCTGACTACCCATTTCCCCTTTCTGTAGAGATCCTCGTCCAGATCAAGGACTTCAGTGGAGGAGACCAGGAGTTCCCCCTGGATCCATGCCGATAGGACCTCGGCGGCTGCCTTAGGGGAGCTGGCGAAGCAACCCGAGTGCATCTTCACCCCAGAAGGAACTCCTATCACAGGTAGTTCGGGCGTTTCTAAATCCGAAAGTGATGCGACGATGTCCCTTGTTGTTCCATCTCCTCCGGAGTATACTAACAAGTCAATCCCAGCCTCAATCAACCTTGCAATCGCATCTTGGGTGTCAGATGCCGAGGTCTTCCCTGGAGATTGATGGACCTCGGAAATTGTCCCGATCTCGAGTTCGTCTGGAATCCACTCTGATCCCATCCTGCCTTTGCTGGTAATCCACTCTATCTGTTCTGAATCGTCCCTGTGAATTCTGGAAAAATGCCCAAGCATGGATTCTAGACGGGGTCCGGACCGATCCTCAGCCCCCTTTGAACGGGCCAACTCTGCCTGTCCATCCGATCCTTTGAGGCCGAGTCTGCCTCCCAGACCTGCATCGGGATTTGCAAGTATTCCGATGCGCACCATGCATGTCCCAGAGGGAGCGTGTTCTTATCGGTTCACGCTCGGGACACTGTACAATGAGGGTCGTAGTGGCACTAGGCGGAAACGCACTTCTGAAGAGAGGGGAGGAGCCGACCTCGGAAAATCAGAGGAGGAATGTCAGGTCTGCTTGCAGGGCCCTTGCCCCCCTGGCAGAGGAGCAGCAGCTAGTCATCACCCATGGTAATGGCCCCCAAGTGGGTTTGCTTGCATTGCAGTCTGCATCGTACAAGGAAGTTGAAGAGTACCCGTTAGATGTTCTCGGTGCCCAGACCGAGGGGATGCTCGGTTACTACATCGAGCAGGAACTAGGTAACATGATGCCAACGGAGTCTTCTTTCGCGACAATTCTGACAATGGTCGAGGTTGATCCTGATGACCCTGCATTCGAAAATCCCACCAAACCGATCGGGCTGGTTTACAGCGAGGAGGAGGCACGGAGAATCGCTGAGGAAAGGGGTTGGTCGATAGCAAAGGATGGTACTGGATGGAGAAGGGTCGTCCCCTCTCCCGAACCTCACAGGATTTTCGAGTTGCGGCCCATTCACTGGCTTCTGGAGAAGGGGGCAGTGGTAATCTGCGCAGGGGGCGGCGGGATTCCTACCGCATACAACTCAGAGGGGATTCTAGAAGGGGTCGAAGTCGTAATAGACAAAGATAGGGCAAGTGCGTTGCTCGCAAGACAGCTTGGTGCAAGGTTGCTGATCCTCGCTACTGATGCTGACGGGGTTTACGACAATTGGGGGACTGAAGCAGCGGAGTTGATCGAACGGGCGACCCCCGAGGAAATGTCTGAAATGAGATTTGATGCAGGCTCAATGGGGCCAAAGGTAGAGGCTGCATGTGATTTCGTCCGAAGGACTGGAGAGCGTGCCGTAATCGGCTCTCTCTCTGAAATATCCGGAATGTTCGAGGGGACCTCGGGTACTCAATTCGTCATTGAATGATGCCTCTGTCACCTATTTCCGGCCAAGGCCTTCATATCGACTGGACGTCGGCGAGCCGAAGAGGGATACCAGTGGGGATGATTTCCGTTGACGTTGGAGAGGAGGGTGCGCACGAGTATGCGAGTGGAATCAGCGCTGGAGAAGTTATCAAAAACGTACACGGGAGGAAGTCTGGAGCCGTAGCTGCTTTGGTAGATGGGGAAGAGAGAGACATGTCCTACTCTCTTGAGGTGGATTGCAAGGTCGAGCCTGTCCTCGGAAGCTCCGAGGAGGGTTTGTACATCCTGAGGCACAGTTGCGCACACCTACTGGCTCAAGCCGTGACCCAACTTTACCCGGAAGCAAAACCAACAATCGGCCCTCCAATAGAACACGGATTCTACTATGACTTCCACATGGACCCGATTGGTGATGATGGTTTGCGTGAGATAGAGAAGAGGATGAAGGATCTTGTTAAGCAGAACATCACCATAGATCGGGAGGATCTTGATAACGAGTCTTTGAGGGACATGTTCTCCTCGAATCCATTCAAATTAGAAATCATGGATGACAAGATCGGCCATGATGTCGGCTCATCCGCATACCGCCAAGGTGAGTTCGTCGACCTGTGCAGGGGGCCTCATGTTTCCCGGACCTCCCAATTGAGGTGGTTCAAGCTAACAAGCACTAGCCAGGCCTATTGGAGAGCAGACAAGGAAAGAGAGGGACTGGTGAGGATCTACGGAATGTGCTACGACTCGAAAGAAGGCCTGAGGGAAAGGGAGAGGCAAATCGAGGAGGCTTCCAGGAGGGACCACAAGAAGATCGGAAAGGAGATGGGGCTCTACATGATTGACGAACTGATAGGAAAGGGCCTCCCAGTTTGGCTTCCCAATGGTGAGTCTCTCAAGTCCGAGATAGAGAATTTCGCCATCGAGACCGAGGAGGCGTATGGTTACGTCAGGGTAACGACTCCTGCCCTAGGGAAGAAGGAGTTGTTCGAGACCAGCGGCCACCTTCCTCACTACGCCGATGGGATGTATCCGTTAATGGAAATGGATGATGGATCCTATGCGTTAAAGGCCATGAATTGTCCATTTCACCATAGAATCTTCCAGAACGAGAAGAGGTCTTACCGAGAGTTGCCGATGAGGATTGCAGAGTATGGCACCGTGTACAGGAACGAATTGTCCGGAACTCTCTCCGGCTTGCTAAGGGTCAGGATGCTGTCGATGAATGACGCCCACATCTACTGCACCCTGGACCAGGTAGCTTCCGAGGTCGCCGACAATGTTAGGATGGTGCAAGAATACTACGCAGTCTTCGGTTTTGACGACTACCACTTCAGACTCTCCCTGTGGGATCCGGACAACACTGAGAAGTACATCGATCAGCCTGAGAACTGGAAGTCCACCCAAGACCATCTGAGGGAGATCCTCGATGACCTCGGGGTCGAATACGTTGAGGCTGTCGGAGAGGCTGCTTTCTACGGACCGAAGATCGACATCCAGTTCAGGACCCTGCTTGGCAGGGAGGAGTCTATGTCCACAATACAACTAGACTTCGCTGCCAAAGAGCGTTTTGGGCTTTCCTACACTGATGAGACAGGGGCCGACAATGGCGAGGTCTTCGTCATCCACAGAGCACCACTTTCCACGCACGAGAGGTTTGTTGCCTTCCTCACCGAGCACTGGGCAGGCAACTTCCCAATCTGGCTGTCTCCCGTTCAGGTGCAGGTCATCACGATCTCGGAGAAGCACAAGCAATACGCAGAACAAGTAAGAGGTGCGCTCGAGGTGGCAGGGGTTAGAGTTCGCGTCGACGACTCGGACAACACGATCGGCAAGAAAATCAGGATGCACAGGAAGACCCGCCCCGCTTACATGGTGATCCTCGGTGACGAGGAGGCCAGTGATCGGACAGTCTCCATCAGAGGCAGGGGTGGCAATCAGAAGAAGGGGGTCGGTCTGGATGAATTCGTGTCGGACGTCTTCGCCGAGATTTCGAATCGCAGCAGAGAGCTCTCACTGGACGAGTGAAGTATCAATACTGAACCCCATCTAGGAATGCCCACTATGGCCACCAAGGATGGCAGTAGAAGTCCCGGAAACTCGGAGGCGATGCTGTCAACAGCAAGATCAGTGATTCGTACGTGCCTACAAGTCCGGAGGGAGGAGGACGTCCTAGTGATTACCGACCCGGATACGGCAGATGTGGGTCAGGCGTTGTACGAGGAGGCCTCCAGAGTAACAGAAAGGATTCTTCTGGTAATGATGCCCCCGACTCAGAAAACGGGGAAGGAGCCACCGCTGCCGGTCTCCGACATAATGAGGAAGAATAGAGTGATCATCATTGCAACCAAGGACTCCATGACCCACACCAGAGCAAGGGCAGCGGCCACCAGGGAAGGAGCCAGGATCGTCTCCATGCCTGGAATCGGGAGTATCGCATTCGAGTCTGGTGGGATGACAGCAGACTACAACGCCCTGCAAAGAGAGATCAGCGGGATGGGCTCAGTCTTCAGGAGGAGGAGGAGAGTCAGAGTCAAGTCGGAAGCAGGGACTGACGTCGAGTTTCTGACAGGCGACAGGTGGATTCTTGAGGACACTGGGATATGCAATCGTCCGGGTCAGATTGCCAACCTACCTGCAGGAAAGGTGTTCGTCCTACCCAAGGAGGGGAGCATGAATGGAACCATCGTTATTGACGGTGCGTGGGAAGGAAGGATTCTCGAAGAGCCGTTGTCAATCATAGTAGAAGATGGGTTAGTAGTAGAGGTCTCAGGTGGTGAAATAGCAGATGAGGTTAGCTCTGTTTTCGATGTCGCGCGGTTGGGATTGAGGAGTTCCAAGAGGGACCAGGTGTGGACTGTTGCTGAGTTTGGATTCGGTATGAATCCGAAGGCAACTGAACTGGTTGGGAACAAGGTCGAGGACCTTGTGGTGAGGGGATCATCGTACTTCGGGTTCGGCGACAACACCCACATCGGAGGCACAGCGAGGGTCGGGATTCACCTACGAGGGTCTCTGATCGATCCCGAGGTTAGTTTGGAGGGAACGGTTATCGTCTCTGATGGGAAGATTTCTACTCGGTAGGTGAATCAGTGCGGGCTTTTCTGTGGTGCAACGGCTCAATCCCCTCTTCATCTGTCATTGACTTGGTAGTCTCAGCCGATGTCCCTGTTTTCGGAGTTGACGGGGGTGCTGACAGGGCCTCTGAGTCGGGCATCGAAGTTGATGAGGTGCTCGGTGACCTCGACTCAGTGGATGCTCGTGACTGGAGGGGCAGGGTTGTGGAATTGATTGGTCAAACGACCAGTGATCTGGCAAAATCACTCGTCCTGCTGATCGATCGTGGTTTCACTGAGATCGACGTAGTAGGGGTGGATGGGGGGGAGCCGGATCACGTCCTCGGAAACTGGGCTGCAATGCTAGATGCACCCGCGGGTGCGATCATTAGGATGCACCATGAGAGCCGGGTGACGACCAGGGTCCATCCCGAAGATGGCGAGTTCTCAGTTGAAATCGGACAAGGTGAGTCTTTCTCTGTCTTCGCCCTCGAACCGGGAAAGGTGTGGATATCAGGTTCCAAGTGGGAGGTTAACGGGGAGTTTCTTGCCCTCTCATCGAGGGGGCTTCACAATGAGGGAGAAGGAGGGATTGTCTCCGTTAGAGGGGATGGGATTCTGATCGTCATATCAAATAGCTGACTACTCTTCTTCGTGAACCTTCATAGCAAGCATCAGAGCAATCGGACGGGTCCTCTCGTCCTCCTCAAGGGCTATCCTAGCGATTATCATGATTGGTACTCCGATGATAGCACCGGAAATTCCCCAGACTGAAGCACTGACCATAACGGTTAGTAGCAGGACCAATGGAGAAATCCCTAGCCTTTGACCAGATAGGTTTGGTTCTATGAATGAGCCGAACAGCTGTTGATTGCCGATCATGGCTGCCCCGAGTAGCAATGCCTGCAGCGGGTCAAGCACGATCAAGGCGATCATCATCGGTGGTATGGTGGCAAGCAGGGCCCCGAGGATTGGGATGAAGTCCAGAAGGAAGCACAGAACCCCGAACAAAAACCAGCCTGGGATTCCCATGAACCAGAGTAGGAAGGCCAGCACTATTGCTTGGCCGGCGCTACAAGTTGCCTTTGAGATAACATATGTGGAAATAGCCTCTGAGGAGTTTGAAACGATAGTGCGAATGCTCCCATAGGAACTTGGGAATGCTGCCTTGAATCTTCCAGGGAGGCTCTTCTCCTCTAGAATGATGAAGATTACGAAAATTGCTACTGTGACCATGGTGGTCATGAAAGAAGCTAGGTCGGCAAGGATGTTTGTGGCGAAATCCTGGATGTTCTGGGGGTCGAGAAGATTCTCGATTGTCTCCTGGCTTGTGATAACATCTTCGAAACCATAGAGGTTGGCCTCTCCTAGATTAGTCCACTTTTCATCGAATTTGTCTATTAGGCCACCTTCCTTGTTCATCTCGTCTTTGAATTGATCGATATTCCGATAGAGGAGGATTGAGATACCATACGAGGCGAAAGCACCGAATGCGAGTATTGCCCCGTACGCCAACATTGGCATTCTGGATACAATCTCGAACCTCTCGATTAGGTACTGCTCGGGTGCCCTAATCAGGAAATATATCAGCACTGCAATTGCCAATGGCATCAGGATCGCCTTCAGATTGACCAGGACTAGGTAGCCAACTAGTGTGATAATGGCGAAATTGGCGGTCGTGGCGCTATTCGATCTCCGAACTGAGGAAATACGGCTCTCCATAATGAGCGGAGGGTGGATTAGCAATCAAGAGTTTCCCCGACGTTATTGCGACAACGCTCGTCGATAAACCGTCAAGAAATCCTCGGCATTGCCATCGAGAGTGAAGCTTTCCAGGATTCTCTTCCTCCCCTGTCTGCCTTTCTCAAGCAAGGAGTCAATCGAAGAAGACTCGGAACATATGGCCTGGGAAAGTGACTCTGCAGAGCCCATTTCGAAAAGTCCCCCAACGCTCTCATCAACCATCTCGGGCAATGGGCCATGGTCGACAGTAACCACTGGAGTACCAGAACTCATTGCCTCCAAGGGTATCAGCCCCTGTCCCTCGTAGTACGAGGGATAAATCACCAGGTTGGACGCCCTGTACATCTCAGAGATCTGCTCGAAGCTCATCCCAGACTCGATAGTGACCCTATGGCTAATTCCCAACTTGGAAGCCAGCCGGTTTAGCTTCCTCCAAAGGGATCCTCGACCGATGATCACCAGATGGGAATCGGTTGATTCAGCAGACTTCGCGAAGGCCCGTAGAAGAAGTCCGTGGCCCTTTCTAGCAGCCAGCCTCCCCACAGCGAGCATGAGGAGTGTGTCCGGCCCGAGCCCGTACTTCGATCTGATCTCGTCCTTCCTATGGGAGTCTTCCTCACTATCGAGGTGCATTGGGACGAACATTCCAGTGTCCACCCCCCAATGGATAACTTCGCAGTCCCAATCCGAGGGAGCGTCGTACCTAGTCTCCAGGTCCAACTTCGTTGCTCTGGAGTTTGGCACGATCACTGCAGAGTTTTGTATGGCTGATTTCTCGAATCTGGCATACCTACCAGCCATGAACCGGATGGCAATGTCATTCGGATTGGACCAAACTGCTGGCTCACCAAATTTGGCTGCGAGAATCAAACCGTCCCTCTCTCCGAGCCAAGTCCCATGCATCGATGACACTACAGGGGCAATTTCCCTTCGGCATCTTTCGAATTGCTTCGTCGACCAAGAAGCCATTGGACAATGGAGGTGAACGACGTCTACTGGTTCATCTGCGTGTAGTCGAGCCAATTCTCTCAGAGCCGCCTTGCCGTAGGAGCGAGTGAATTCTAGTGGCACCTTGAGCCATGGCACCTCGATGATTCTGACTCCCTCCAGATGAGGGGGGGTGCCCTTGGACCTCCTGGTGATGACAGTGATCCTGTGCCCCATAGCCGCCAGCTTGGATGAAAGATGGAATACTGTTGATCCCATTCCGCCCCATCTAGGTGGGTACTCACCCGATATCATCGCTATGTGCATGGCCTCACCGGTAAACCGGTCTAGGGAGGCGTTATTGAAGAGAACGGGAGTGGGGATGCCTCTACAATGGTTCAAAAATAGGCCCATGATGGGCATTTCCCCATGGAAGGCCAATTGCCAGTCCACGTTACGGTGGTAATACCAACGAGAAACGAGGAGGAGGCCATTGTGGACACCATTCGATCGGTTCCTAATGACGGTTGGTGCGAGAAGCTCGACTTCCTGGTGATCGATGGCAATTCAGAGGATCGTACCCGGGAGCTAGCCGAGCAGGAGGGGGCCGAGGTTTACCTCGAGGCTAGGAAGGGTTACGGGAGAGCCTACAGGACCGGTTTCGCCATTGCTCCCGGGGAAATAATCGTCACAATGGATGCGGATTGCACCTATCCCGGAGAGGAAGTGCCCGGACTAGTACGCAAGCTGGTCGGAGAGGGCCTCAAGTTCATCACATGCGATCGCCTGAAGAGGGCTGAGGACGGTGCCATGTCCGGTCTGCATGGATTCGGCAATTGGGCCCTTTCATTCACTGCAAGGATGCTTTTCTTCTACGGAATCCATGACTCCCAGTCAGGGATGTGGGTATTCAGGAAGGAGATTATGGAAAACCCGAGGATGCGCCCTACTAACGATGGCATGCCCCTCTCAGAGGAGATGAAGATCAACGCAAGGAGGTGCTTCGGGAGAGAAGAGGCTCTGGAAATATCCGTACCCTACAGAACCAGAGTGGGGACTGCTGAGATCCACACTTGGGGGGATGGTTGGAAGAACTTCAAGTTCCTATTCTCCAAGAGGGTCGGGATGAACAGGGAGAGGACCCCCTGGGGCCCTGAGAACTAGTCCTCGGAGTCGAACTCTTCGTCCATCTCCCTGGGATCGAACGAAGACCACGACTCGATGACTTGCATGTCCTTGGCCATCTCCGCCATCTTCATCCGCCTGTAAGAAATTCCAGCAATCGTCAGAGAAGCCATCGTGATTAGAAGCAATGGGATGCCAAGAGATGAGACCCATGACTCCAGGCCTCCGCTGTCGGAGTCGACGATTGGAACCGTGTGAACCGCACCGGGTGAGACTAGGTCCGAGTCGATTGCCCATACCTCTACCCTGGCCCAAGATCCACCGGAGACCAGCCAGGAGAATCTTGAAGTCCAAATTCCATCCCCCTCAATCGAGTCACCGTTTGTTCCATCGTCGTAGAAGTACATCGCAACAGAGGACCCTCCTGCGATTAGCTCCCCTCTGACAATATCGGTAGTACCATCCTCATCCAGGACCCTTACTGTGGTTGTGACCAATGTTGGGACACCATCTTCGACCTTGTTGACCGAGACCATCAAGTCGAATACCTCTGGGGCACTGGATCCGACTGTCAGGTTGACCGAAGCTAACGAGGTGTCCCCTCTTGAGTCCTTGACCAGCAAGTCAACCCTTACTGGTCCAGGCTGGAAGGAGATGTTCAGGGTGGTGCTGTCGCTTACCAATTGTCCGTCTATCCTCCATTCGTAGAGTACTATGTCATCGTCGTAGTCGAATGACTGCATTGCGCTGAGGACTGCTTCTTGCCCGGGAGGAAGGTATTGGCCGTTGTCCATCCCAGAGATTACTGCTACCGGTCCCGTCTCCAAAACGGTGATGACCTGCGAGTGGGTTCTTTCCATTCCGTTCTCGTCTGTGAGGACGAAGGTCAGGTTGTGGGTGCCATGAGAGAGGTAGTCATTGTACCAGTAGTCAGTGGTCTTGGAGTCCAGGATGACCCCGTCCAGGTCAGAAGTCACAGTGACTGAGAAGTCGTCTCCATCCATGTCGACAGAATCCCTGAAGTCGAAGAGTATTGGTAGGTTCGAGTATACTTGGGCATCCGGGACAGGTGAGTCGAGAATGAGCAATGGGGCTGACTCCGATACGATGATCTCGATCTGGTCTGAAACCGGACCGCTCCCGTCATCGAGGGTGAGTGTGATGGTATGGTCTCCGGCAGGTAGGCGGGTCAAGATATCCCAACTGCTTCCAATTGGCTCGGCAATCTGATCTGACTCCCATAGCACCGAGACTAGGTCGCTGCTAGTCGTTGCTAACGGGTTACAAAGTAGTCCGCTGCCATTCTCCGGAAGTTCGGAGCAGGACAAATCCCAGTCCCCGGAACCAGTGGATTCCAGAGAGACCAACTCTGACGAGTCAGTGAGAGTTCCAGAGATGGGCCTGGAAATCATGGCATCTGGGGCAGAGTTGATCACGACCAACGTCTCAGTTTGGGTATTCCACTGATTGACGTGATCCCCTCTGGTGTCACTGGCCTTCATCGTGATGGAATGAGTCCCCTTGCTGAGGGTTCCTGACCACTCAGGTAGATCTGGCGACGAGCCCACCCCCAGGAGGCCGTCTATATCGCTGTGGAACTCGAACCGGATGTCGTCCCCTTCTGGGTCGAAAGTATCGAACCCCGTTAACGCCACCCAGTCTGCAGAGGTCTGTCCGTTCCTGGATACCTCCATCACTGGTATCGGAAGCTCGTTGTACAGCTCCACGTCGAATGTCCACGAGATCACGTCATTGACACCGTCCCACGCCTTCACTGAAACGCTGAAAGTGTCATCTGGGGCGTCGATGAAGGACCTGATGATCTCTGTAGGACAGCCTGGGTTCTCGGTATCAGGGCCGGGGTCTGCCTCGTAAGATGCGGAAGCCCAACACCAGAGGTCCCCGCCTTCGGGATCGTATGTCCCATCCAGATCTATGGTGACATTCGCTGTTTGCCCCAGGAAGAGGGTACCCCACCACGAGATGGAGGGTGATGTCCCCACAGTGAGTACCGGAGGAAGGTTCACCAATTCCAACTCGCGTGTCTCGTTGACGCAGTTCCCCTCGGAGTCGCATACCTCGAGGGAGATGACATGGCTCCCATCCGAGAGGCATGGCTCAGACTCGTTCATGTTCGCGATGAAGAAGGAGTTGTTGCTGGACTGGAGATCGCATGCTGACCCGATGTCACCGTCTATGCTGCTTGTCCAGCTGTAAGTGAGAGAATCGAAGTCAAGGTCCCAGCTCTCCCGGGCATCGAAAACGATCTCGCTCTCGCTTGAGTACTCCATCTCGTCCAAAGGAGACTCCCAGAGGATGAATGGTGGTTGGTTGCTGAGTTCCATCCTGCAGTACACCCGCTTGTCGCCATCGATCTGCATTGGCTCCGAGTCATTGTGGACTCCGTCGTAGTCGCAACCGACGAATGCCGTATTGGTGGACGACCAACCCTGGATTGGCGTCCATCTCTGACCGATGAATGGACCGTAATCGAACATTCCCTCGTATGGCTGGATGGCCAGGACCTCGCTCTCGAACTCCGCGAAAGTGATGTTCACCTGTGCAAGTGGGATGTTGAGGAGGTTCTGGTTGATGGTGTGGACGTCTACCATCCACATGACGTCGGCAATTACGTCGTCCTCCGAGCTCTCCGGAGTTAGAATGTCCCCCGAGGATATCCAACGGAGGTGGGAGTTGTTGCTCAATGAGAACGTGCTAGTGGAGCCGGATCGATCTGCCAAGGACGAGCCAGTGAAGTTGACTGAGCTTTGGTCTATTTCGGGAAGCTCGTCGCATATTAGGGACACTCCATCCGCTAAAAGCTCGGTGTGCGATACTAGGTCGATGCAATGTGACGGGCTGTCCCATATCACGCTGTTAGATATCCTGGATGGCAGCGACCCCCTGGCTCCCCAGTACATCCCGCCGCCATCTCCGCTCAGGTCCAGACCGCTAATCTCGGCATCTACGCCCTCTAGGATGACGGAGTAGTTGGATGACGTGGAGTGGATGGCGATGTCATCTAGAATTACGATTCCAGGGAACAGGTTCCCGCTGTTGTCGATGTCCAGGGCTGGTTCTGATAGTGATCCTACCACGGTAGTCGAGATCAGTTGCAAGTCGATGCTGTCCCTGACAACTATCCCCCTCTGGTCCCCGTCTGAGGAGCATGTGTGGCATGAGACATTCTTTCCGCCGCTCATCACGTAGTTCGANTCCTGGAAGTAGAGTCCGATAGCGTTCCCAGATGTGTGGANGTTNGAGAGCTCCACNTTGCTGGAATCGATNACTGAGACNCCGTTGCCGATGTTGTCCTCGCTAGCCANGTTGTNCACACGAGGGTGGAACTCTGCGAACGAGACGCCGTTTGCAGCANTGCCAGTAATNGTCCAGTTGCTGCCGATNACGCCTCCCTTGGCCATCACAACACCGGANCCGGTTGAGTTCTCGACGACTAGGTCCGAGACCTCCGCAGGTCCCTTGCTGGTCCAACTGCTGCTGCGGAAGAGGATGCCAGCCCCATCGTGGGAATTGAGGGGGGACTCTAGGCCGTTGTTGCGAATGGTGATGTTGGAAAGTGATGTTGAGGAATCGGTCGTGTATGCCCTGAAACCAACTATGGCGTTGTCCTCGATCACTGCATCCGTTACCTTGGCTCCCGACGTGTTGACGTCGAATGCCGCGCCTATCCCGAGCCCGGGAGTCTTCGCATTGGGGCCACCAGTCCCTCGTACCTCGAGACCGGTGAACACTGCGTTGGTCTGTAGATTGGAGTAGTTACTGTGGTCGAGACGCTCGACGAGGATCCCTCGGTATTGGCAGTCCTCGACTTTCGTGTTGAGGAATGTTGGCCTGGTTGTTGTTTCCGATATGTGCCTCACGATTATCCCGTTATCTGAGTTGGAAATGTTCGAGTTCGTGAAGAGAGGGATCGAGTCCTCGACCCATATTGCGGCTGCTGCAGCCAAAGTGGCACCGGTAACATTGGTGATCGAGATGTCGCTCCACAGCCCTCCTGAGTTGTACCATAGGTTCACTCCGCGTGTGACGAGGCCGTCAATCGTGGCACCCTGCACGATCGGTGCTGAGGAGGCCCCTGAGGAGATACCGATGCCGTACCTCCAGGTGGTGGAGGAACCGTGCAAGTCCTGCCCTCCCCCATCGATGACGATGTCCCTGAGTATGGGCGATGCGCTGTCGAAGAGGTCGATCGCCACCCTGTCCGCGTTGTCCACCGCCAGGTTGGTGATTACCGGGTCGCTTCCGTAGACTGTGATTCCGTACTCGCCCTCTGATATCGTTAGGTTGTCAATGGTTGACCCCTTGCTATTGGAGGTGGAGTTGAAGACGACGCCCTGGTGCTTCCCCGAGATTGATTCGATTACAATCGGCGAGTTCTGCGTCCCCTCCATCGTTATCCGACCATCCACTCCCAGCCTCTCGCCATCCCCCAGAAGTATGGTAGTTCCAGCCTGGATTACTAGGACCTGGTTGGACTGGACCAGGTATCCCTCTTCCAGAGAAACCGACCCACTCCAGACCGTTGTGGACCTGGGTGAGACAGCCGATACTGCGGACAGCATGGGTGCCATCAGGAGCAGCAGAACCAGCGTGACCCCCAATCTCATGGGCCCTGCCGTTGGCAATCAGCGTTAATGACTTGCGTGATTTGACCCATCCTGAGTGTGCCACAGTAGGAGTCATAAGCGTCCAGTCTGGCCCACGACACGAATGACGTCACTGGCGTGGATTCTGATTTCATGCGAGCCCGGGAGGGAGAGGGACGTGTACCTCCAGCTCCTGGATATGCCAGTGGTGTCGGAGGTCTCCGTCGTGTACGGTGAGCTGGATCTGGTCGCGAGGATCGACTTCGAGAGCGAGAAGGAGATGTCAAGGACGCTGATCGAGGACATGAGGCACGTTGAGGGGATCAGGAAGACAGAGACCCTGATAGCAGTGGAGGTGTGAGCAATGGCAGTAGGATTCGTTCTGATTACTACCGAGCCCGGAAAGGAGATCAGCGTCAGGGAGAAGGTCGCCGAGATCGACTGCGTCAAGGGCATCTGGGTAGTATTCGGGAGCTTCGACTGCTTCGTCAAGGTCGAGGCGGATGAAGAGTCCGACCTGACTGAGGCGATAGTCCAGGGCATCAGGTCCGTTCCTGGCATAATCGACACGAGGACCCTAATCGGAGCGGAGATCTAGAGCTCCCTGCTTAGCCTCTGTGTCAGGTCCCTCGCTGCCTTGCCGCAACCTGTGGAGCGGAGTCGGACGATAGCCTCCTTCCAGCTGGAGAGCCTGTCATCCCTGTTCGTCACCCCCCTCCAGAACCACCAGTGCGCCTTGGCACGGCGATGCGGGGCCAGCGAGTCGCCCAGTGACTCGGGGTCGAAGGATGAATGGGCCTCGATGAGCCAGTTCGGTGGCTCGGAGCATGCCTCCAGAGACAGGTGGATGGAACGAAGCCTCTCGAGGGGGTCTGTGGATGACTCGATGTGGGACCTTGCTGCCTCTAGTGCCTCGTCCAGGAACTCCTCGGCCTCGGCCCCTGCGGATAGCCTGGATCTTAGGTCCAGGAAGAGGAGCCTTGGGTCCTCCGCGCCCATCCTTCCCTCGATCGAGTCGCGGGTACGAGATGCCTCCTCGAGATCGCCGGAATCGAGAGCGAGCGAGTGCCGCAGGAGATCGAGCACCAAGGATGCCAGCTCCCTGTCCCCTTCTTCCAGGTCAGAGAGCCTCACAGAGTCAGCACCTGCCAGGAGGGTTTGCGCGTCGGCCCTACTATCTGAGCCAGGAAGCCTATCGTCGTAATTGCGGACCAATGAGGATATCTCTGCCCTGACCCTGTCTCCAGGGTCGAGTCCGGAAATCGCCGAAGCCTCTAGCTCGTCGGCACGGTCCCATTCCCCCTCAATCCTGGCTAGCCTGGCCATCCTGAGGTCTCTTCTGGGCCCATCTTCCATCGATTCGATGTATTCGGAGGCGATCTTCGGCTCTCCCCTCTCCAATGCGATGTCCGCGGCCAACTCGAAGAGGGCTTCCTCCGGATTCGTCGAGATCGCCTGCTGGAGGACTACTGCGGCAGCGGCCGAGTCATCGGTGACGATCTCATTGACGCTCTTGGCCACCCACTCCGGGTCAACGTCCGTCCCGGACTCCAGCCTGTGGTGGGCCTCCATCCTCCTTGCTCTCGAACCAGCCCTCTTCGACCACATCTCTGCGAGTTTCGAGTGGATATCCTCTGCCCCCCCATCCATGAGAGAGGCCCTCCTGACGTTCCTGACCAGGTGATGGGGCTCGACGAGCGTGCCCGCCCAACGTAGTATGGCAGACTCGTCCAACTCCTCAGTCCCTCCGGGCTCGAGCATCTCCTCCACCTCCAGGGGGAGCGGTGACAGTGAGAGCTCGTCCAGTGACGATGCCCCGGACTGGCTGAGCCTCCGGAGAACCTGTGCCTCTACGTACTCCTGGACGGCACCGGATCCTGGTAGCTCGTCATCGGGGGACCAGAGCTTGATGCCCAGGGGGTGCCCATCCATCGCCTCGCACACCTCTATCGCCTGCTCGTCATCCATCTCCAAGGGGAGGAGGTCGCGTGCTAGTTCGGTCTGAAGGCCCTCTAGCCTGATCGATTCGAATCCCGAGATGTCCGGGAACGGGTTGGGTGCCCTGGTCACGGCCAGGATAACGGCCGAGGTCTCTGAGCAGGCCTCCAGGATCTCTCGGATTCCCTCGACGAGGCGTCCGCTCGATTGCTGTGCCTCGTCGAGAACAAGGAGGGTCTTCTTCGAGTCGACCCTGGTGACGATGGCATCCTTCGAGGTAGGTGCGCGGCCGCCCAGCCACATCCTCGAAATCGATGACGAGTCCGAGTCAGTCTGGCAGGTGGCCCACCTCACTAGCCACCCATCGTCGATCAGGGAGTTTGATACCGCAGTGGCGACGCTGGTCTTGCCGATTCCAGGGAGCCCCTCGAGAAGGTAGCTCGACCCTTCGGAGAGGCCGGAGGAGATGCTGCTGACTATCTCATCCCTGCCATGCAGTTTGGTGGTGTCGGGGACTGGTCCCACGACCCTGCCCCTTGACTTCCTGGGTTTCTTCTCGCCC
>PBNI01000016.1 GCA_002723045.1 Methanobacteriota archaeon
CACGTTGACTCAGGTACGAAGCGGAACCGGGCTATTCACTACGAGCAATATGCGAATAGCTGCGCTGATGGCATCGATGTTCATCGTAGGGATGCTGATAGAGCCTTCAATTCCCAGGCCGGGAGCCTCCCCGGGAGACTTCATCGGAGCCATATTCATCCTCATCCCGGTGCTGCTAATCGCTGCCATGCTGGCGCCAATGACTCCGAGCGGGTCGAACGAAGAGGAGTAGGATAACCTCATGCACAGGGATCCAGCCCTAGAGAAGGCTCTCCAAGAGGCACTGGACGTCGGGGCCTCGGTATGGGCGGTAGGTGATGTCCATGGTTACAGGGAAGAGTTTGAGATTCTTCTGAACAAACTCGACCTGACGGGGCGAGACATGGTGATTTGTGTCGGCGATTTGATCGACAGGGGACCGGATAGCCACGGGGTCCTCACCATCGTCAGAGAGAGCGACCGCGTCTTCTCAATCAAGGGCAACCATGAGCTTCTGATGTCCATCGCCCTTGGAGAGAATCCCCACCGTGAGGATTTCTGGATCGAAAGAGTAGGAGGCAGGGCCACTCTTGACTCCATGGGAAGCAGGGAACAGGAGAAGTGGGAGAACGCAAGGCTCTGGCTGGATTACACCGACGACCTTCCGACGGAAGTCATACTGGACAGGTTCCGGATATCTCATTCGGGATACAGGGCAGACACACCCCTCGACGAGCAAACGGACGAAGACAGACTAAAATCCAGAGAGGTATTCCTAGCCACTGTCCCCTTGGACCCAAAAAGACAGATTATTGCAGGACACACCCCTGTGCAGATGCTCTCAAACTTCGATGTGGATCCACCCGAAGAGGGGATTTGGAGGCACCCGGTCCTGTTGGAAGACGACCGCCCCTCGGCAGTCCTTCTTGATACTGGGATAGTCCTCAAGGACCCGATCCATAGACCAAGGATCTCAGCATACGACCTCCAGACTGGCAGGGTCGAAGAAGTGGAGAGGATCAATCAAATCCTGACCTGAAGGTACTCGCCTACAACCCTGGTTTCGTAAACTGGCAGGTCCTTCTTCTTGGACATCTTGCCCACTAACTTGCCATATGGTGGGAAAAGCGGGAATGGCGCCCATTCAACCAGACTGCCATCGTCTAGTTTGTGTGTCGTCTGATGCAGCGGGCATCGAACACAGCCGTCAGAAATCTTCCCTCCCCAGGCTAAAGGCCATCGCATGTGTCTGCAAAGACCCTCCGTGGCGAAGAAGTCGACTCCAACGCGGGCCACCATAATCGACTTCAGGCCAAAATTGACCATCTTGGTCTTCCCGGGCTTCAGCTTCTTTATCGCTATAGCATTCTTCCATTCCATAACCTAACCCCTCGCTCGAAACCACTCCACCATTCTCTGGCCGCTCTCCCAACCACCCAACCAGAGAGAGATGAGAATCAGAACCGCCTGACCCACCCCTCTCAGTGCGTGCCAGTGAGACTCGTACGTTTTCCCGCTCAGGGGGATATCGTTAATCCACATGTTCAGGTTTGCCCAGTACAGAACAAGAAGCATCAGGGTGATCCCGAACGCAGCCTCCCTCCTGAACCATGGCAAAGCGACGCCGAGGCCGAGTAAAATTTCGAACGCTCCGCTGGCAAGTACCCAGAACCTAGCATTCCCGAGGATCTCTGGAACTATCGGCTCGAACCATGCGGGATCTCGGAAGTGTTGCACCCCCACCCAGGCAATCCAAATACCATATGGGACGGCCACTAGATTCTCTAGCCACCCTTCCATCAGATCAGTCCGCATTTTCACGAACAAGGGCCAGGTGGACCGCTACTCCGACCGGCATCAGCATGACACCGAAGAAAACTGACACCGCTGAAACCCATCGTTCGGTCCCCCTTTCCAAGCATCTCTTCCACATCCATCTTGTAACAACAATGTCACCGGCAACGAAGTGGGCCCATGCTGCTGCAGCCCCGCCTCTCGTTGCCAGTAAGTCTGCGAGACCGGCAAGGACACTGCTGGGGTCCATGGAGTCCATGCCGAAGTCGATTAGAGCCTGCGGGTTCGACGCCATCAGCACCCACCAGATGATGATTGGGCCCAAGAAGAACCACGGGCCACTCAGGGCGCTGTGGGTTTTCTCGTGATCAGGGTAGAATAGCATTGCAAACCAGAAGGGTCCAACCCACATCGTCGACAGGAAGAAAGCCAAGTCGTACAAATCCATATTTCCACCTTAATTCGAACTCAAATTTAGTTTTGGCCTTCTGATGTCCTCGAACCACGTATCTACGCCGTTCCAGTCGGGATCTATCCCCAAGTCGGCACAAATCATCTTGGCGGAGATCCTCCCGCTTTCCAAGATAGTCGGAAGACCGCTTCCTGGATGAGTCCCACCACCAACGAGATACAGTTTCTCCAATTCCTCGAACTTGTTCTGGGGCCTCCTCCAGAGCATCTGATCGAGGCCATGAGCCAGATTGAATACGGCTCCCTTGTATATGTCCCGTGATGCCCAGTCGTCCGGCGTCACTATTGTCTGAGAAACGATGTGGCTCTTCAGATCCGAGAAACCCAGATTCTCCATCTGTCTCAGAATTACATCCATGTAATCATGCTTGATTTCCTCCCAGTCGATTCCCTCGTGGCTGTTGCTGACCGGGACCAGGACGTAGATTGTGGAATGTCCCTCAGGTGCCATTGTGCCATCGGTAACGCATGCGTTCTGCACGTAAACAGAGGGGTCATCCCAGGTAACCTTGTTCTGGGTGACCTCTCTCAGATTCTTCTGGTAGTCCTTGGCAGCGTAAATCTGGTGATGGGGGGTATCGTACAGCTTGTCGATCCCTAGGTAAAGCATGTAGGTCGAGCACGAGTATGATTTCTGGTCTAGCTTCTTGTCCGACCACTTCCTACGCAACTCGTCTGGAACCAGACCTTTCATTCCCGTGGCGAAGTCAACGTTCATCACGTACCGATCTGCTGAGTATTCTCCTTGCTCTGTCCTGGCGCCAACTACGGTCTTACCTTCGAAAATGAACTCGCTCACAGGCTCGTTCAGACGAATCTCAACACCCATCTCTCTTGCAATCTCGCCCATCCTGTTCGTGATTGTACCCAGCCCCCCCTCGGCATGGAATACTCCGTGCTCGTACTCCAGATACGCTAGGATGGTGAACAGGCTTGGTGCATGGAACGGGCTCATCCCCAGATACTTCGTCTGGAAAGACATCGCCAACTGCATCCGCTCGTCGGGAAACATTCTCGCTAGGTCCGAGGCTACTGACCTCCATGGTCTGAGTACTCTCGATACTCTCAGGGCCCTCTTGCTAACCAAGTCCAGAGGGCTCTTCCAAGGGGCATTCAGACAATTTTTTGATAGTTTCATCTTGGTTCGATTGTCCTCGACGTACCTCCTGAAACCATCTGCGTTCTTCACTCCGCAGAGATCTGTGATCTGTGCAACCATATCCTCCAAATCTGTAGTCGCGTTCAGACTTCCACCCGCTCCGAAAACTAGTCGATAGTTCGGGTGTAGTGGAATAAGGCCTAGCTCCTCGTGGGCATCCTTGCCTATTGCCTGGAATATCTCCTCGGCGATCTCGGGGTAATGGAAGAAAGTAGGCCCATTGTCGTACTTGTAGCCATCCTTCTCGAAGACTCTAGTCCTGCCCCCAACCCCGTCCGATTTCTCCAGGATCGTCACCTTTACCCCCGCCTTCGCAAGGAGCATTGCACAAGCAAGACCCCCTGGCCCTGCACCGACAATTAGGACGTCACTATGGTTTTCCATCTTACTCACTCCATACTCAGGCCTTCCCTGAACTCAACTAGGGACGGGCCCATCTCAGCAATCAACTTGACTTCTGGATGAGTTCTGATTACTAAACCATCCATGTACATCAGAGAGCGAATGATTGGGAATGCCTCCTCTCCGAAGTCAGCGCCGGCATCCTCGACGGCCGTCCTCACGGTCTTCATCATTAGGTCGGTAAGGCTCTGCTCACCAACACTCTTCTCTCCAAATCCCTTGTATATCTCTGCCATGCGTGTTTTGAATCTCGTTACTCTGTCCTCAGAAGGCCTCTCCTCCGCCAAACCTAGCAGTGCCTCGAATGCATCATCCAACTGATTTTTTGAGAGCCCCTCAAAGAATTCGAACAGGGGGAGACTAACCCCACGCGGGGCTCGACAAATAGCACCATTGTCTATGAAAACGAAATCTCCATTATCGTCAATCAAGCAGTTTCCGGGATGTAGATCGCCATGGAAAGTTCCAATCCCAAACATGTATGCTCCATGAATCCTGAATAGATCGATTAGATAGTCCCAAGCCAAGTCTTCTTCGACTATTCGCTCTTCAAGAGTCTTTCCAGTAACGAATTCCGAAACGAGCACGTACTCATTGGATAGTTCGGGATAGTACTTGGGGAACTTTAGTCGAGGCATGGGGAAATCATCCACGAGACCATCCCTGATGTCCATCAACTCCTTGCCACCGCTGATTTCGTTGCGTAGATCTAACTCTCTAGTCGTGTAGTCCTCTACGTGCCTCAAAAGAGCGATTGGATTGCCGACTCTACGCAGTTTGGGATATAGTGCGATAGCCATTCTCATCATCCTCACCATCCTCCTCACGTCTCTTTGGAATTTCTTTTTGTGATCGGCCTTGACTACCTTGACCACAACCTCCTCACCATTCGTTAATCTGGCCCTGTGAACCTGGCCAACCGAAGCAGCCGCTAGGGGCTTCTCATCAAACCATGAAATGGAAGCATGAAACGACTCGGGGGCCTTCTCTTTGAGGATCTCGAGCACGTCCTCGCTGGGGATTGTTGCCGCATTCCTGTACATCTTCTGCAGTTGTCTGCATTTTTCGATACTGAGCATATCTGGCCTAAGGGCAAATATTTGTGTCAACTTTACAGCTAGTAAGCCCTGTTTCTGAATCCAATCGAGGTCTGCCGGCCCGTCCTTCCTAATTTCACGCAGGAATCTGAGGAATGTCAGGACTCTCACATGTCAAGCCAGACAGTCTCCCATTTCAAATCCTGTTTCCTAATTGTTCAGGATCTCCACCAACTGGGAAGCACCACTAGTCAACTCACACTCCCAAATAGTATGCACTCTCCAACCCAAGTCCTGTAGAGAAGCCTCCTTTTTCCTGTCCCTTTCGACGTTCTTCTCGAATTTCTGCCTCCAATAGTCAACGTTCGATTTGGGAAGCCCTAGGTCGCACTTCGGACACCTATGCCAGAAGCAGCCGTGGACGAAGATCGCCAATTTCCTCCCAGGGAACGATATGTCCGGCCTGCAGATGTACCGCCCCCCCTCTTCATCGACCCTCCAATGGAGGCGATAACCCGGAAAACCGGCGTCCCGAAGGAGCCTTCGAACGATTAACTCAGGCTTGGTATTCGTAGATTTATTCGCTACCATCACATTGTGAACCGCTTGCGAGGATGCAGGAGGAACCTCTAGAGTCATGGACTAAGCCTGCATCATCAATTATTCCAATTCAATATGCCTACCAAAGCCGGTACGCCCCAAATCATCAGGGCCGGGGCAACCTCCTGCATAGTGAACGTGTTTGACATGAACTCGAGCCCAAGAGCCATACAGATGACGAACCAGACGAACACCGGCCCGCAAATCACAGCCGCCAGCCTCGCCTGCTCACGACCCTCCGTCATGAATGCAGCATAAGCTAGGAAAACCGAGATTAGCGACATGAAGCCAAGGATGGCTAGGATCCCATCGAGATCCCCTTCATGCGCGTTTGCATTGGCTATTACGCCAAGCCCAGTGTGTGCTAACAGCGTAAGAATCAGCCACTTCTTAGGTTCCATCATCCATTCGTACGGGTCTTCCATGGCCGAATGCTGCACTCGACGGAAAATGAACCTTCATGCCATCAGCCAATCTGTTCGCACGCTTCTATGGAAGGGGGCCGGAACCACTGGCCTCAGCCAGCCACCCCATGGACGAGCGATAGTCGGCTTCCGACTCCATGTCGTCCTCCAGCAGTAGCGCTTTCGCCGCGTCCCAGACAGCGGTGAGAGCGGGCACCCAGTCGCCGCCCTTGTCGCGGCTCTCCTCATCGAACCTCCATGCGTCGGACTCCGTCCTCTCATGCACCACCAGCCACGCCCAGCCCATCGCCGACTCCAAGCCTCGGCCTTTCCTGGCCATAGAGACGGTCGAAGCCACGCCATCATCAGCAGCCTTCCTGACTAGACGGTCGGCGAATGACAGCGGATCCGGTAGGTCAGCNCTCTCCCACGGCAGCCTATCGAGCCTCATAGCCGTGCTGAGCGATTCGTTCAGTTCCCGCAGGAATGCACCGAACCCCTGCTTCCTCTTCACCTGTCGGGCATGGACCTTATCGGCCTCTTCCCCTGCCAGGCTGTACATCTCACTCAGGATGGTCATTCCATAGTCATCCCATAGTGAGACCAGTACTGGGTGGCAGGACGACTCCTCGAACCTAATCACCCGGTCCTCCAGGTCAAGGACCACTCCGTCTGACCTCACATGCAGCCCACCATCGACGGAGTCGAGTACGCACGACAACGCCCTGCGTTCGTCCTCGGTTCCTCCCATGTGTCCTAGGAACCCGGACCTATCCTCATCAGCGAACCAGTTGTTTCCGACGACGAAACCGTCGGAAATGGAGTTCAGTATGCTTGCCCTGCATGCCCGAGAAACGACATTGTCCTCCAAGGACATCTTTAGCCATGTTCCGAGGACCTCCCCGACCCTTTCCATGCCCTCCTCGGGCAGAGGCCTGTCATCCGGCCAACCCTCAGGGCTCCACATCCAAGAGGCCTCACAGACCTCTCCTAGCTTGTTTGGAGGCATCATCGAGACCGCTATGCTTCGAGCAAGAGGCTCGTCAGTCTTGGCGAGGGCAGATTGGGAGAGGCCGACCGTAGTGCCATCGGAGAAGTCCAGCTTGAGCCATCCCTCGGGCGTGTTTGTACCAGAATCGACGATCTCCTCGCTAAGGCCAACCGACCACTTACACTCCTGGCCTTCGAGATCCACTGATGTGTTGTCGAGCGTCCAACTCACCCATTCCGGAGGGGGGCTCGCTTCGAAGCCGGTGAAGACGAATCCACCATCCCACGAGAAGAAGTATTGTCCGGCCTTAGCATGGTCGTCCCACACCAGAAGCCTAAGCCTGGGGTGATTGAAGTTCTGTATTCCAACGAGGTGCCCGGGCCGGCCGCTACCCCTCTTCAGGTAACTGGCGTTCCCATACACATCGCTCTTGAACACCGAAACGGTGCTCAAATCCTCCTCAGAAGCGGCCACTAGGCTTCCAGCCAGAGAGCGAGCGACGTCGCCGCCGCTCCTCTTGCCCATCCGCTTCTTGAGCCATCTGACGTCGTTCCTCTTTGATGAGACCGCCTCCAACTCCCTCAGGGTCAGTGCCATTGGGTCCTTCGAACCGAAGAGAGAGACCTTGCCCAACTCTCCGACTATCTCCGGTAGGAAACCCTCCGGGTTATCGAGGAGCGCATCCAGATTCTTCTCCAGCCTCCTCTGGATCTCCTTTGATGCCTGTTTTATGCCTCTCACCCTAAGTCTCTTCCTGCGATTCTTGTCACCCGGGAATCGGACTTCTGCAGGAGGCTTGGCCATGCTATCGAGACTCCGGACACTAGGCTAAGTCTTGAGGTCGTCGGGCCACCTAGGACTCTTTCCTTCTGCAGAATGCATCCTTCTCGTTTTCGCTCATGTTCGAGGGGATCACCAGGGTGTGCACATAACCCCCCTCAATTGCAGAGAGCTCGCCCAGGGAACCAGAAGAAACCCGCTGTCTGCTTGTGCCAACGTCACTCAGGAGAATTCCCTCCCACTCTCTTACGTCTGAAGCGAGCCCTTCTCCTGGACCCTCTTCTTGAGTCCTTTTAGACATACTTTGGAGAATCGATATCGCCTGTTCCGGACTCATCGGGGTGGGAAGATCGAAGCCCATGCCAGTAGGATCAAGATCGAGTAGAACCAGGGTGTGCAGGCCATTATTGCGATTCGAATTAATCATCTCCAGTGGCGAGGTTGCTAGATACTCGCCATAGGGGTAAGGCAGGGTCACCTGTCTTCCGAATTTGTAAGACTGCAACCCGGATAGTGATACAGCTAGCGATGTAGCAGACATCCCCGGAACTATTTCGAAACTCACGCCCCCCTCCATGCACCTTGCCTCTAGGTCGATGTGAGTGGTCGCCTGCATCGGGTCGCCAACGACCATCAGTGCCACCGACTTCTCTCGAGCCTCATCAAGCAAGCCCCTCGGGTCCTCGACGGATGGCCTCATCAGCCTCTCCCAAGTACCTACCTCCGCTTCCAATAGGCCCTCTTGGTCCCTTGGAAGAACAGCCGTGTAACCCTCAAGGTACCTCTTGCTGCAGCCCTTTGCAATTCTCTTCGCTCTCTCGGTCATATGTCCCAAATCGCCCGGCCCGATCCCAATAAGCCATAGCCCTGGGGCAACGTCATCGGTTGTCATCGCCCGTCGCTCGTCCTCCGTCGCTCATCAATCTGATTGCGTTCAGAACTTCAGCCGAAACGATCCTTTTTGCCCCAACTTGATGCCGGAGAAGTACTCGTCCTTTCTCGAGTCGAAGGGGTCCATGGAGTGAATCAGGTCCTTACTGTATGTCTTGTACAGGTACTTCACCCAAAGGAAACCCCTGTTGCCTCCAGCAGAGAGGAAGTCCCCTCCCGAGATCCTCTTAATCTGTCTGAGAACCGCTTCCACATCCTTGGAGAATCCGAGAACCCCCGTTTCCATCACCACGAAGCCATCATCCTCGTAATCATCCCAAGCAGACATGTCGTTAATGTCCATTCTGTTGCAGGAATCGCATCCGTAAAGGTCCACCGTCACGTCACCATGCTCGCAGTTTGGGAACATGCTGGACATGAATTGGAAGTAGTTCCCACTGCATGGGTCACCTATCACCATTAATCTCTTGGACTTCGTCCGGGACATCTCCTTCGCTGCTCTGAATAGCCTCCTTGTTCGAAGGTACCGTCCGATAGGGGATATCAGAATGCTCCTAATCACTGATCACGAGCCTCCGTCATTGTGAAGCGATGATGCCTCCGGCCCATCAACGTGATGCGCCACCTAAGGGTCCCAAACCGCGACGTGCAGAGGACTCTAGCGATTCTCCGAGAAAGGGATTGGCTAGCCGGTGGAATGAGGGTTTTCTCACAAGGAGGGGATCACCGGCTGATTCCACTAGATCCCGGAGCGCCAATCGAAATTCCCGCGCCCCTCGATGCTTACGAGGTGACCCTTATGGACGGATTACCAGACTCCAAGATAGACACTGACTGGTGGAACCACCTCTCTTCACTCGTCGACAGAGAGGATATCGAGGCACATGGAGATGCTTGGCCCTCCTCCCATGAGTTCATTTCTGACATGATGGTTGTTAGGATTGAGGATGAATTGGAGGATTTCGCAGCCCATATCGCAAAGGCGAAACTCCTGTCGCACCCCCACATTCGCCTGATTCTAAAAGATGAAGGGGTGCAGGGCGAATTACGAATTCGCAAACTTACTCCAATTGGCGCTAGGTTTGAGGACGAGATTATCACTGATGGAATTCCCCATTCGCTCTGTAGCACCCGTGTTATGGTTCGGGAGTCAGGCCGCTCGATCGCTTGCGATCCCAACAAGGCATACTTCTCCACGAAACTTCAGGCCGAGAGGCTTGAAACCCTCTCCTTGGCTAAGGATTTGCGCCAGTTACTAGGTAGGCCAATTAGGGTGTGCGATCCGTTCTGCGGTGTCGGCCCTGCTCTTTCCACCCTGCTCTCGGAGCCGGGCTTAGTCGGAGAAATCCTAGCTTCCGATCTGAATCCCGATGCTGTGGAACTACTCATTGATAATCTCCGAAGATGGGATGGTCGGAGTTATCCAAAGGACTCGGCCCCACTTTCCAGGGTCTTCGATGATCGATTTATCGGGGTCGCCGATGCGACCAAGCTTTGCGAGGACCCAGAGTTGACGGGTCGGTGGGACTTGCTAATAGTAAACCTCCCTCATAGGACAATAGACCTGCTCCCCTCACTTGTGCCTCTGCTTGATCGAAAGACTCCATCGATGGTCAGGGGGAGGGTCATTGCTCCCGAAAACGAAATCGATGATGCCAATCACTCCATACGGAGTAATCTGCCTGATACATTGGAGGGATTCCCCGACCCGGCTCTCCGCATCAAGAGTGACTACAGCAGCAAACTAAGGCTCTGCTCATTCCACGCTTGGATTGCACCTGTGGAGGTCTAGTTGGCGCCCCGACCGGGATTTGAACCCGGGTCGCAGCCTCGACAGGGCTGCATGATAGGCCACTACACCATCGGGGCCGGCCCTCCACCGAGATAGCCTTCCTTTTTCAAGGTTTGAGGGGGCATTATTGATGGCCCAACCGCACTCAGGCTCTGCATGGGAGTCGACCAAGTAGTCATCGACGTCATCGATAACGGAGGTCAGTGGACACACAGAGAGTGGAGAATGCTACGGTATCTGGGTGTGGAAACGCAGATTCTTCCAAACAACACACCAGTGGAGGAACTCAGGGAACTTGACGGCCTGATACTGTCAGGGGGCGCGGCTCGAGTTGGACTTACGGGGAAACTCGGGAATTGCGCTGATTACCTCTCTTTGGATGTCCCCATTCTGGGAATCTGCGCGGGCCACCAGTTCATGGCACGCCACTATGGCGGAGATGCGGGCGAAGCCCCCAAACCAGAATTCGGGGCTGCAACCATTTCCCTAGTAGGCGACGGAGGGCCCCTATTCCAGGGCACTCCCTCTGAACAGACTGTTTGGGAGAGCCACAACGACGAGGTTACCGTGACCCCCCCCGGCTTCATCGAGGTCGCACAGAGCGAGTCATGTAGGGTCCAAGCAATGCAGAACGAGGATCTTAACAGATTCGGCCTTCAATTCCACCCCGAGGTCAATGACACAGAGTTCGGCTCGAACATCTTTGAGAACTTCGTCAGTATATGCAAATCTGTCAAATCAGCATAGGACAGGTTGAAGAAGGCCCGGTAGGTCGCCGGTTCGGTAGCAATGAAGGGCGATCAGAAGATCCTATACAAGTGCAGGAACTGCAACAGGACAGATAAGAGGACTTACAATCCTACATCAGACGAGCAATGCAACCATTGCAATGCACCCATGGACCCCCTCGAGATTCGCTACAAGTGCGTTAATTGCGGCTTCATGGCATGGGCCGAGGCCGGTTCGACCGGCAAGTCTTGCCACAAGTGCGGCTACCGAATTTTCGTCAAGCCCCGAAAGGACGGCATGGTCAAGGTCCTCAAGGCAGAGTAGCATCGTTGACTTCAAGGCCCTCCACTCTCCCATGCGTCCATGGCGAGTTGGCTCGTGACAGAGGCACCCACAAGGTTCGAAGACCTAGCCGTGCCCAGTGCCGTGAAACAGGCACTACTTTCCACGAGCACCTCTCCCGACCCTCCACACCTGCTGATAACTGGTCCGGCCGGGGTCGGAAAGACGGCATGTTGGCGACTCTTCGCTAGGCAGATTCTCGGCCCAGGGTGGAAGTCAACGACGCACATACTGCAAGCTCGCGACCTAGTTAGGCAGAGAGGTGCCATGGCTACGTTCGAGGAGTTCCTAAGGCCAAGCGGATCCGAGAAGGATACACTTGCAGGTAGGACCAGCCTAGACGCATTCGATAGGGGGATCTCGATTTCAGACCCCGAAGAGGTTGCACCGGCCGGCTCGGAGGTCGAGGCCAAGTTGGGCACCATTCCAATTAGCCGGTTGATTGTCATTGAGGATGCGGACTACTTGGGGCATATCCGTCAGGCTTACCTCAGAAGGATGATGGAAACGGTGGGGACCGCCTCTAGGTTCGTACTGGTTGCTCGAGCGCCATCGAGAATAATAGATGCCCTCCGCTCACGAAGCCAGATGATCCGAATCCCCTCTACAGAAAGAGACACCATCACTACGACACTTTCTGAGATAGCAGGGGGGAACGGCTGCGAACCCGCGGACGGGGTGTTGGAAGACATCGCATATATCTCAGACGGGAATCTGAAGAAGGCAATCTTTACCCTGGAGATGCTTGACATCAGAGGCCTCGTTTCGGACAGGTCTTCGGTTCACAAGATGGTCCAGGCATCAACCCTCCAAGCAGGTAGGAGACTGGTGGAGTTGGCAATCAGGGGGAAGGTAGTAGAGTGGAAGTGGGAAAACCGTGGAGGAAGGAATAGGAAAACTCTCTCTGGAGCGATGGCAGAGGTGGATGATCTGATGAACAACCACGGCCTTGATGCCACGGACCTGGTCTCACAAATCCACGATGTCATCGTCGGCAGGAGGCTGAGCGTCCCACAAACACTCAGGCAGGAGATGCTAGACGCACTGTCTGAGTGCGATGTGGGGTTGCAGAGATGCACATATCCGAGGATTCATTTCGAGAGGTTCTTGCATCGAACGGCAACCGCAGGCAAGCATCACGGTCTGTCGATGTCCTGATGGCGGGCGCGGCAGGATTCGAACCCGCGGTCCCCGGCTTAGGAGGCCGGTGCATTATCCAGGCTATGCTACACGCCCGCTCCCGCGAGCACGACCTCTTGAAGAAATGTGCCCCGAAAAAACAAGTTTTTCCATTCTGTTATCCGATGCCATCAAGCGGAGAAAGTCTCTCGAGAGAACGTGGCGAGCAACTCTTCGGACCTCCCCAATCCGTATGGCGAAGACACCTCCTTTGGTCAGACATCAGAAAATGCGTTGAATCGCAGAGTTCGCATAAGGGACTCCCAACGAGTCCTGTGGACTAGAATCTCCACCATAAGGGGGAGCAGACAAGCAAGGACACTCGTCTCCGTGTTCGCCATAGTTGCCACGTCTCTATTTGCCTATGGTTGGGGCGAAGAATACCTGTTGGGCGGAGTCGCGCTCTTCGCTATTCAAGCGGCGCTCTTTTTCCCTACTCTGTTAGCAACTTCCTTTGCGCAGATGTCTGCAAGGGACAGACTTCAGTTGAAAATAGGCAGCAGTCGTTCAATGGAGGCATACCCTGGAGTAGAGAGGATCCTGAATACCCTTCACGAGAGAACCCTGAGGGAAAGGACGCGGATTCTTTGCGCGGCTCTTGCTGTGGGAGCACTCAATTCGGTTGACAACTTTGAGACGGGGAATATCCTCGCATCGTTGCTATACGGTCTAGCTATTTTCCTTGGATCCATCTCTATCATCAACACTCTCCAATTGGAGCGTAGGATTCCAATGACCGATGAGGACTTCCCACTTCTTTCCATGCATGCCCCCACACTTCATCAGAGTACCCTGAGGCGAGTCCTCTCAGATCTGGTGGTGGCTCATTTGGACCCTGAGACCGCTGGAGCATGGGACGATTGGCTAATCGAACTGGAGAATAAAGTCCGCTCCAACCAGACTCCGGAATCAGCAGTTGAACACCTGCTACGCGTCCTCCACCTAAACCATCTCGGCCTGCTGGATAATGACAGATTGGTTTCAGAATCTAAGCGAGTGTTTCGAGTGGCTGCAATAGACGACTTGAATAACGACCGATCTAAGTTCTGCTACCGAACTCTTCGGAGACTAATGGCCCATACAAGGGCTTGGCAACCAGGACTATTCAGGCTGATAGACCGACTCGAGGATGCAGCCCTAAGGGGGCACTCATCACTAATCGAGAACCCATGGAGGCTAGATCTGGACATCCCCCCAAGATGTTCGCAAGGCCAGGGCGATTTGTTCGTAATGATTCACAACCATTCGCGAAAAGATTCCCAGGTCGAAGTAGACATCATCGCAGCCGATGGGGAGCCACACCATCAGACCCTGAGACTGAATCCCCCAGTTTCCAGACAGCCGAAGAAACCAGCGAAGATAGGGGAGGAGGGCAACGACATCGTCGATGTTCTGGGAAGGCTAATCGACAACTCCCTCGTTTTGTGGATAGGTCTAGCTTGGCCACAGGGAGCAACGGGTTCCAAACCGATACAAGTCAATCTAAGAGGACCAAACGGGGAGACGGTCTCATCATTCGTAGTTCAGACTACTCTTTCATCAGGATTCAATCCAGAAGGAGCAACTGAGAAGATGTTGGATGCAGCGGTGGCCGTTAGAAGAATCGCAATTTCCGTAGCCGAGTGACGTCCTGGCGGACGTCGATAAAGCGTCACGTTCTTGTGATTGGGACCTCTGGCCAGATTGAAAGATGGAGTCCAGAGAAGTTGTGGTTATCGGTTCAGGCCCAGCGGCCCTTCGAGCGGCGATAGCCTGTTCAGACGGGGGAGTGGTCCCATTGATCATAGACGAACTCGGAATCGGGTCAGGGTCCGGCTCCCCTCCAGTAGCCGGTCTCGCCGCATCGATTGACGAATTGAACTCACAATCACACATGGATGACACAATCGCCGCGGGTGGCGAATTTTGTAACGAATCCGTAGTTTCCAGAACTTGCAATGAAGGAGTCTCAACGCTTGCTGAGTTGGAAAGATGGGGACTGGCTCTAAGGCGAAGGGAGGGAGGACTCCCTCATGCGGCCCCCGCGCCTGGTCATCAGGTCCCACGTCTTACGGGCTGTGGGGACTCAACCGCCAGAGAGGTTACTAGGATTCTAGAGGAACAGGCCATCAAGCGGGGCATTCAGCGGAATGCGGACTTTTTGCCCATATCGATCGTTTCTGACAACAACCAAGTCAGGGGGTTAGTCACCCTGAATATCTCTACNGGAGAAATCGAACCATTTCAGACAAAGGCAGTCATCCTAGCAACCGAGGGGCACCAAGGTCTGTGGTCAAACCCGAACGAAGGTTCGGGAACCGGATCGGCCCTTGCATTGTCTGCTGGCATCGAACTTAGGGGAATGGCAAAAACCCCCATGCACCCACTAACAATCAGTGACTGCGGCATCCACATCCCAATAGACGTACTGGGTTCGGGAGGCAGGATAAGGAGAGAGAACGGAGACGACATCGGCCCAGAGGAGGCCCTCGAAGGAGAGCCATGCGTTCTAGATTTGAGAGGAATGGACCCAGACGCAAAGTCCTGGTTCTCACAAACATCATCTCGAATCAGAGACAGGCTCGGTCTGGACATCACAAGAGACGTAATCCCTCTGTCTCCCGGTGTAGCATACACAACCGGGGGGGCCCCTTGCGATAACGAGGGCAGGGTCGTCTTCGAGAAACAAAATTCAGGGGATTCATCCACCAGTCTCTGGCACACTGGGCTGTATGCCGCCGGAAGGAGCGCCAATACCGGGATGCACGGCGACTACCCACTGCCTGGAAACATCCTACTGGACGACTTAGTTTCTGGAAAGGCGGCAGGAGCCCACGCCGCTACTTGGGCCCCAGCGAACCACTTCGGGGGCTCGGACCAAATCGAACAGGCTGTACGGGATGCAGCAAACAGAATCACCTCATTTAGGGAAGGGGATGGGATGACAGTCGGCAATTTCGCCTCCAAACTATCTTCCGCAGTCTCGACGGGATCTTCCTCCAAGAGCGTAGCACTAGCCGAAATCGACAACATCAAAGATTCTGGAATCAGGCTCACTGATACATCGAAAGTAATGAACACCGAGATGGTGGAGGCCCTAAGATTGCACGGCTTGGCCTCGGTAGCAGAATCCATCGTCAACTCTGGGTGATCAGATGGGAGATGACAAAAGCATCTTCTCTATGATAATCGATGGAGAAATCCCATGTCACAAGGTATACGAGGACGATTTGGTTTTCGCATTTCTAGATATCAATCCATTCAGTCCGGGCCACACCCTAGTAGTTCCGAAAGAAGAGGCCAGAACGCTCGACAAGTTGAGCGACGAGTCATCAGAGGCGTTGGGTCGAGTGCTCCCTAGGATCTCGAGGGCGATATTGAGGGCTACTGAGGCAGAAGAATTCAACATCATTCAGAACAACGGACCAAACGCATTTCAGAGCGTTTTCCATGTGCATTTCCATATCATCCCCAAGATGAAGGATGGCAGGGGCCTAACATTCCCCTTCAAGTCTTCACCAATAGACCACGAGGAAGCAGAAAGATTGGCTACTTCAGTCAGAGAATTGTTGGCTTGAATCACTCTCAATAATCAAGACCTCAAACCTACTCGGAATCCTGTGTCGGATATGCAGGGTGCGCCCAATATCGAACCAGAGCTGTCAAATGCAGCAATGAAACTCAGGACAAAAAAACTCGATCGCCTTCCTTGGGACCATACCGGAAGGCACCCAGGCAATCCGTTCTTCTGGAAGATTATACTTCTGATGATGGGCATAGGCTTGAGTTACATCTTCAGAAGGAGACAATACGACAAGTTTCCCGACTTCAAGGGTGGCAGAGTTCTGTCAGCCATCCATCTGAACGGACTGGTCGACCCCACAACCATGGTTCATTCCCAGGATCGCAGAGTCATCTCGATGGGCAGGCATGATTTGATGACAATGCCACTGATTGGGTGGTTCTCAAGGAGAATGGGATCTCAGCCTGTGATTAGGAAGTCAGAGATCGATAACGGGGTTTCGGATGAGGAGTATGCAAGAAAAATAAACGATAGGACCCTATTGACAATGACGAATTGCATCGCGTCAGGGCACAATGCCCTAGTAATGCCGGAGGGCAAGTCCCACCAGGACTCCAGACTCCACCGATTCAAGACTGGACCTATGAGGTTCGCGTTAAACGCAGCGTCTATCGCAAAACATAGAGGCCTCCCCCTCCCAGCTTTACAGCCAATTGGACTCCACTTCAGATGTCACTACTGGTTTAGGACAGATGCTTTTGTTGAGTTTCAAGACCCCATCCCGGTAGATGCTCCCGAGGCTCCCGGGGCAGCAGAGCGCCTGACATCAGGAGAATGGGTGGAACCCCCATCAGAACAGGTTCACCACCTGCGTGATAGATTGTTCTCCGCGCTTTCAGAGGTCACTCCAGACGCTCCAGATTGGGAAACATACCGTGCTTGGCACCTGATAGGACATATTAGGGCGAATTTGTCCGACAAACCCCTCGGATCGTTCAAGGAAGAAGTTCTAGCAGCACGGGATGTTCGGAACTCGCTCAAAGATAGAGAACCACAGGAGGAATTGCTAGCCCCTTCCATAGAGGCTGCAAAGATACTACACGACCACAGTCTCGACGGGCGTTCGATAGAAGGGACGAATCTGAAGACTAGCAGAATGTGGCTCAGGGGCTTAGTTGGCGTTCTTCTGATGACCCTCTCAGCTCCAGTCACTATCCCGTCGACTGGAATACAGGCATTCTTCGCATGGTACATGGGCGACAGGACAGACGAGGGAATAGATGCCAGGACCACTTACCACTTCCTAGCAGGGATGTTCTCGCCAATCCTTTTTTGGATTCCCATTGCGATTGCAGCGTCTGTGGTTCTCATACCGCCATCACTGGCTACATTCCCAATTAACCTAGGACTGATGGGGGGCATAGTCATCCTCATTCATGCTTCAAACTTGGTTTTCCTGCTTGGTTATGATTGCTGGACCGATTTCTCCACCTCTGCCAAGAGTGCTCGGCTTGCGTCCTCTGAACAAGGAAAGAGACTAATCGAACTGATTGATGCTCTGAGAACCAATCTCAACTTGCTCTAAATAGGACCGCTTCTTGCATCATTCGTGAACCACAGCGAGGCGGCCGACTCAATCAGGTCATGGTTAGAGGGAGAGAGGCTAGAAGCCAGAGAGGTCAAAGATCCCCAAGCGATAATCCACCTCCATGTGCGATACCCACCTACAAAGCAGGGTCATCTTTTCAATATCGTAATCCCAAAGAATAGGAATCTCGTATTGGTCTATTCTATCACCAGAGTGGACGAAGGGCAGCAGGAATCAATGCGAGACATGGCAAAAGAGGTCTCAGAGGATTGGGAAGAGTGGCTTCATGAAACCAGAATCAGAATGACATCTTCAGACCTTGATTGGGTTCTCCATGTCGGTAAAAGCAAAGATGGAGTTGCCGGTCCCCTTCAGGCGTTCAATCTTTCAAGGCCGGTTTGGCTAGACGGACTTACACAGAATGAGTTTATGCAAAGCATGAGAAAGGTCTGGCTGACAAAACTCTCATTGATTCATCAAATCAAGTACGGGTTCGGAAATGGAAAGGGGAAGCCAGGGCCAGTTGACGATTGGGAAGGGAAGAAGACTAGTCGATCATCGAGACAGTCCCAAACCAGGCAATCTGAGATCGATACAGACGAGACCGGCGGCTTCGGGAAGGACTTCGACCCTCTGGAATGGGCTTAACCCTCAAAGCACTCCGGAACATGCAAAAAGTGACCATAAGGGGTTTAGGTTAAGTATTCGAGAAATTCGAAAATATATGATGCAGTACTCCCGTTCCTCCGAAAAGAAAGGAATTTCGAGCAAGAGGAGTGGCGTGACCATTGTCATGCTGATGCTACTCAGTCTCCTAGCCTCTTTCTCGTCCCCTGCCAGTGCCAGTGATATTGTCATCACAGATCCAATAGAAGTTGTCCAGAGCGGTGTGCACAATGACAGGATGATGGCTATGGGTGCCGACTCGGAAGGAAACGTGCATGTTGTCTGGAGCCGAAACACAAACCACCTGTATTACAAGATGCTAGACCCAAGGGGAGAAACCCTGATCTCAGAGACTCAAATATCCGATCCCGGAGCACACCGGGCTTGGCATCCAGACGTCACAGTTGACAGTGATGACATGGTTCACGTTGTTTGGACTGATAGGGCGGGGCAGTACAAGATCATGTATACTCTTCTCGACCCGTCGCTGGACGATCAGAATGGGGACGCGTCACTAGACTCAACTCTGTCCGTTGTTCCAAACGACTTCGAGGTCGCAAACAATCCACAGAACAGGGATTGGGCAGCCATTGATGTGGACTCAGAAAACAACCCCCATATTGTATGGGAGGACTCTTTCGAGCCACTAGAGCTGTACTACCAGCAGTCACAGATTTACTACAAGATGCTATCAGTCGACCAAGTTGCTAGAGTGGTGATTGTTGAGATTGACAGCACGCTACTGACCCCGATTCTTGGTCAGAAGGGCCACCCAGACATCGCAGTCGATATCAACGACTTCGTGCAGATTGTCTGGGACGACACAAGAGGCGGACAAGTAGAGATGGTCGTTCCAATAGACACATCGGGTTCGATGAACGCAGAGTGGGCAGACATGTGCGCAGTATTCTACGGAGGAAACTTCGCCAGTGGTGGGTATTTCATAGGCTTGAAGCCAATGCTGGTCAGCGCAAACATGAGCGTGTATGAGACGCTCTACGCGCTCAGTGGCAACTGGCCGGCTGCAGCAACTAGCGGAAACTGTGCCGACGCCTATCAGACAGGGGGTTCTGGAAGCCAAGGCCCCAGAAACACTCCACTAGGTCCGGGAGACTCCTCGGGCGGAATTAGGGAATTGACGGAGGTCGTTTACAACAACCAGGCTACTAACCTCCCAGCCGATGGGGGGTACTACAGCGAGTTCTGGGGCCCAGCGGCTACATGGGCCTGCCTCTCATATAGGGACATACAGGGGAGACAAGGCCTCGCAGCAAACCCACCTACTACGCTGGATCATCGTTGGAACGACAATGCTACTCGAGTGGTAATACCGATTTCCGACGAGGGCCCCTATGGTGGAACCCCAATGGACAACGACGACACATCGAGCATCAATCAGGCACACGACGCATGTGTTTTGGCCCAGACCAAACCCTACCCGCTCTGGGCTGGTTCCGACACTGCAGTTGGCAGCTACATGCTGGATCTGGCCCAGTGCCCCGTGGGTTCTGGCCTCAATACCAGAACATGCAACGGTGCAACTACTCGAACCACCACTGCTGAGGGACAGATGTACCAGTTCCCAACCACCGCTGGATCTTCTTCAGAACTAGAGATCATGGTTGAGGCTATGGTTTACCTAGCCACGAACAACTCACGTGAGATCTACATGACAATTCTAGATCCTCATTCTCTTCTTGAGAACCCATGGCCGGGATGGAGCAGAGGGGACCCCGGGACCGAGGCAAATCAGAATGGGTACTACGTAGAGGATCTAGGGCCCTCCGAAGACGAGCAGGGATACGGGCATTTGGTGGTCGTGAATGACACCCAGATTACTAACAACCCAGCATACAGCCTCCACCCTTCTATTGCACTCGATAACTCAGGCAACACGCACCTAGCTTGGCAGGACGGCAGGCTGTACCCAGGTTGCGACGGCCCCACAGGGGGAATCGATATCGAGGGAGCATACGAGATATACTACACTAGACTCCGATTGAGAGGGGCCGCAGAGTGGGACGGGGTCCCAGAGGGGCTCCCTGCTTACGGAATAAAACAGATCGCATCAAGCGCAATTTCGACTCCTGAGCAATGCGAGGGGGCTTCTGAGGAATACCCATTCGCACCCAGCTCTGTAGCCCCACAAATTCTAACAGACTCATTCGACAATGTCCATCTTTCCTGGATTGATTATAGTTTTACAGAGTGGCAGGAGACAATCATGTACGCTCGGCTTAACCATACAAACGAAAAGTATCCGCAGGGCTTCCCATTAAATTCCGCAGCATCGGCAATCCTTGATCCATGGGAGGTTAGAGAAGTCACCAATTGGACCTCTGACAAACTCGGCCCGGCCATGTGTCAGCCAGAATGCAACACTGCCGACGGACATCACCTATTCCCCGATTTCAATCTCGACAGAGGCATGCCCCCGGCATTCGCAAATGATCTTGGTAGCGGTGCGCACATCGGCTGGTCGGACAAGAGATGCGACTGGGCGGGATCCAATGCAAACAAGTGGACCCTATGCTATGTTCACGTGCTCACCGGCTTAGTCGATCTGTCGCTAGCCTGTGATGATAAAATCCAAACAAATGCAAACATAGAGGGATACCCATACGAATGTCCTACAGACGCTGAGACATTCTACCATACCATACAACCCGGCGAACTTACAACCTTCAACATCACAATCGCGAACCCGACTCCCGGGCCTGCCGAGTTGGTTAGGGACACGTTCACAATCACCATGGAGGGGATTCCAAACAATTGGACAGCCACCCTTTTCTACATGACCAATAATACGCCAATTTTCGACTCCACTCCCGTTTTCCTAGATGGCGGAGCCATCGATCCATTGTATCTGAGAGTCAGAACACCAACAATTTATCAAGCGAAGGATGACGAATTGGCCCAAATAAGCATAATTGCTACTTCTGCGAAGGATCCAGCAATTCGTAACAAACTCACCCTTCTGACCTTGATGGACGTAGTTCATGGCATCGAACTAGATACCAGTCACTACCAGGTAGATGTAGAGCAGGGAAAGTCAGCGGTATTCTCCATCTCAATCAAGAATACCGGAAACGTGTATGACACCTTCGCATTCTACGACCCAGCTACGTTGGAGGGACAGAATGAGTGGTCATTGCCATTTGGATGGGGAATAGACTTCCCGCTCCGTATTTCTCTTGATCCCGGGCAGTCAGTTACTAGAAATCTAAAGGTCAGTGTCCCCGAGACGCAGGATCCAGGAACATTCGCAATCTACCTGAAGGGGTGGTCTACGGGTGAACCGGTCCTGTCTGTCGATAGAGGGACATTTGACGTTCTAGAGCTGTGGATAAACGTCTCAATCAGGACGACTGGAAACATTGTCTTCGACATCGGTGATACGAAGTTGTACGTTCTGCCTGGGGAATGCGCTAGTTTCCCAATTCAAGTGAACAAATACTTCACCCCGGGACACATCGTGTTCACAACTCCCGGTGCTCCGATGGAAAGGCCTGCAGATGCCGATATCAACTCCTGGAGATTCGACCATTGGACTGTGGACCTGGACTTCTCTGAGTGGCCAGGAAGCCCATCCTCGGCCGATCAGGACATTTACTGGGCTCAGGTCGGAACCACCTACACCGTTAGCGCAGAGATGTGCTCACCATTCAATGCAACCGCCGGGATAGGAGAATCAATCACCGTTCGAGCACATCTGGATGGCACCCCAAAGGTGCGCGACTCGGTCTTGATCCTTACGAATGTAGTCCAGAGGTACGAACTTGAGTCAAGTGTTCCAGAGACTATCGTCGATCTTTACCCAGGGCAATCCTACCAGATGAATACCACAGTTTCCAATCTGGGGAACGGACAGGACAGGTACGATATCACCATTGAGTCAATTGTAGATAGCCAGGGCGGGGCCCATGTCTGGGATATGGACATCCCCAGAATATTGTTCGAGGAATTGAATAGGGACGAGGCCCAGACGGTTCCAATTTTCATCAATGTCCCTGTGCAGACACTAGCAGGAGAGTACACAATCACCTTCAACGTACTCAGCGAGGAGCCATTCCCCTGCACTGAAGACCCTTGTGAGGGCACTAAGGTCCAGGATCAGATAGTAATTAGAGCCACTATCATAGAATTCCACGACATGCAAATCTCTCTGGATCCAACTGTTGAGAGCAAGATTAAGACAACAGCTCCAAGCAGAATCGTCAGATACACACTAAACGTATCTAATTTCGGGAATGTCGAGGACCAACCAACGATACACAATCACACCTATGATGATGTAACCAATGTCTGGTCAGTTAGGCCTGGCCTTGGGTCCCTCAGCACTTGGGAGATCGATTACGCCCTACTGGAAGGATTCGGTACCGAGTTCCCATTGGAGAAGCCATGCGTGGAGCTAACTGTAGAAGAAGAGAACCAAATCACCCAACAGCTGTCTCAGGGAGATGGTCCGGATTACTGCTATGTTACTGCTGCTAACACACTAACTCTCCCAATGATGCAACCGTACACTACATTGCAACTGGTGGTGATTGTCACAGTCGCCCCCGACGCGTCTCTAACTGATAGAAACCTGGGAATCAAGGTGCTCTCTATGCACGGGTCATCCGATGAGGCCGGGGACTTCGATGAGACCGAAGTTTGGACAGACTCCTGTACTTTGGATAGCAATTCAGACGGCCTCCCGGACAATCTCCCTCCCGATTGTGATACCAACGAACAGATCCTCGAGATGCGACTGAGGGCTCCCGACCTGGTCCTCGAGAGCGTCGTGGCACCAGTAAAAGAAGCCGCTATTGGGGAAATGCTCTCGATCAACGTCTTCATTACAAACAGGGGAAATGCCCATGCTACCGATGTGAACATTATCCTGTGTAAGGACCAGTCAGAGTCGGATATCAAGAGGAACGGATGCAAAGAAGAGAACATCGTCTACAGGCAGATTGTAAACGCAATCATGCCCATTGGACAGTCAGATACCGATCAGTCCGACCCAATTACTCTGCTATACATGGTCGAGCCAGGAAATCACGATATCGTAGTGGTAGTTGATCCAGACAACAACATCGTTGAGACCGATGAGAACAACAACATCGAGAGGATTGGGAACATGAAATCACCCCTGGGGTCACTCGATGTCGGAAGGGAACTAGTCGTCAGGTACGCAGTCCCAACAATAATCATCGGAGCAACTTTCTCCCTCTTCGGGGTTGCTGGTTACGTGATTTGGGGCAGGAGAGTAGAGGCCCTAGCAAGATTCTCTGAACTGAGCAGTCTCCTTCCCGGTTCCGACGACGACGACATTGTCTTTTGATCTACTTGGCCATCCACCAAGGCAAAGGCATCGACTCCCTTCCAGCGACGAAGGTCCCTGAACTAGTGGCGAAGTCTCTCATCAGACGCTCTCTTAGAGTATCCATCATCTTCTCAGCGTGCATCGATTGGATTCGCATTCCTTGTGAGAATGCATCTAGATCCAAGGGTCTCCGTGGATGTCTCATCATAGCGTGTGCGAGCTGCCTCTCTTCGTATGACTCGAAATTCTCATCAACACTGGAGGAAACTTTGTGCATGACCTGCTGATGTAGCGCGATTATCGAGTCCCTCTGCTTGTCCACGCTCTCCAAGGCTGCATCCAACTCTGAAAGAATACCCATTGCGTCTACCATAGGGATAGTCTTTCTAGTCCCTATCCTCCCAACCACCTTCTCTAGATCTCCTGGAAGGCTTCCCGACAATCGCATGCCCTTGGGCATCTTCCTATGCTCGGCCCTAAACAGGTCTGGCCCCAAGTCTAACCGAATTGAAAATGACTGATTTACTCGGTAAACCTTCTTCGGTGGCCCTCCCTTGTCCGATTTCTTAGTTTCAGAATCTACGAATCCGGCCTCCTCTAGGACTTTGAGATGTTTGACTACTGCCTGTTGGCTTACATCGAGCAATTCAGAGAGTTGAAGCGGGTAGTGTGGCTCTTTGACCAAGTGCCTTAGGATGGCCCTCCTTGTTGAATTCTCCAAGATGCTGAGGGACTCATCGAATCCTACCATCACTTACCAACTCAAGGTTGGGTAGTCAACCTCCTCTAAAAACCCAATCTAGATCCCAATTATGAAAACTTGCATTCCAGTCATCCTTCGTCCCACCGCTTCCAAGTTTCATCCACAGGTTCCTCTTGGGTTTTTTCGGAGGTCTTAACCTCCGCTACTGTGAATGGATTTGGAGCCGATTCAGAGGAGCTAACAACCGGGCCCCCATTCTGGATTTCATCCAAAATCACACTTCCATTGTCGATTATCACGAACTGGTCAGGCATCTTCCTCTTGTCTGTCCAAACCATGATGGCTAGAACCACTCCAACCAGCCCGAGGGGAGAACCGATGCAGCACCCTATGTAGAAAAGATACATCCAGATGTTTCCAAGCAATTTGTTTGCAGAGACTTCGTCGTCGACTAGCCAAAGGTCACTATCGCCGTGGTTCTGCAGCGTGTAGTTACCATCCAAGCTCTCGAAAACCCTCACCGGTGAGTAGATCGTGCTCTCGTCTGACCCCAGTCGGTTAGTATCCCTCAAACCCGGCCCTCTTCCTTCTACTTCGGAACCCTCGCTATCCAATAAAGTGAGTTCGGAATCCGGAGTTCCACCATCAGATACCCTCAGAGCAGAAACCATCGACGACTCCTCGATCCTGAAAGTAATCGACTCACCGGGACCCAATTTTACGAGATTGTTCGCCTCAGGGTCATATGAATCGAGTAACTCAGGCGATACTTGCCATAGCGAAATCGCCGCTACCAGGAGGAGGACAGCAGAAGACGCCGTAGCTATGCGCGCCCATTTCCCCCTTCGTGCAGACACACCCCCGCCTCTAGCCATTCATCTATCAGGGTTGTTTCAGTATGTGATCCCAAGAGCTCCCAGTTTTTCCGGTAAGTAGGTGTCCGTAACGAAGTCTAGACCGTACTTGGCAAGGGACTGCTGCTCCGCCTTCTTTCCAATCTCCTGCATTAGCTGGATCTGCTCCTGCCACCATCCTGTTGCGAATCGGGGATCGCTAAGCTCTGCATTCAGAGCATTCAGGTCTTGCTTAGTCAAATCGTCACTCGGGAGGTCATAGGCCAGGATATCGTCTGCGGTAATTCCCAGATAAGTCGCTTCCTTAGTTGCCAAGTACTCAGAGATATGAGCCGTCTTTATGGCTCCATATGCTATGCTTGCATAGATCCTAAACGACCATGGGTCGCAGTCTGCGAATACCATTATCGGCTTATTCCACTGATCGCTCATCCTCCTCATTATTCTCCTAGTCGATCTAGCCGGTTGCCCCTTCAGATGAACTAGAGCGCATCTGGCCTCCTCGTCGAAACCATTCTCTACGAGCCTATCGAACATCCCACCTGTCTCAATCGCCATGACGAAGTCAATGTCCTCGTCGATCATACGTAACTTCTCAGACTCCACGTTGTACGGCACTCCGTAACCGGAATCGCCAACGTCGTCACGACAGTTAATCCTCATCCAGTCACCTTTGCGGTTCCTCTCTTCGAAGGTCACGTTGCCAATTATTCGAGCCCCGTCCTCCTCGGGCCTAAGCCCGAAGTCCTCTCTAAGGCATTTAGTGACTATTTCCAGGTCTTCTGAGACGCCATTGCTCTCATTCTGGCTGGAGAACTTTCCGTGCCCCCACCCCTCAGAGATGTAGTACATCTCCCTAAGTGTGGAAGTCTTTCCATCAGAGATCATACCTTCCACGAATTCTGTGATGTGCAGGGCCCTCAGCAGTTGTCGGGCCGAACCTAGGGAGGTTGCATCCCTAATCGTCTTCTTCTTGCCATACTTGTACACTCCCAGATTCTTGTCGAATCCGATGTTCGACTTCGATCTCACAGGGAGGGTCATTGTCGGGGGGTTCCCCTTCAACATCTTGTCATGCATCTCTGAGGCGACCCCATGCAATGCATCGATCACCTCCTCCTTCGTCTTCTGTCTATCAATCGTCATTCAACTTCCTCCGTATCATTAGTTGAGAAGTTACCAAACAGACTTGTTTGCCCGCCTTCCAGAGATGGGGGTTGCGAAACCTCACTCTGCTCCGCTCTTTCCTTAAGTTGAGAAATCGACTCCTCAGGATTTTGGAACTCTGATTCTGCAGCCTCTAGTGCCTCTGATTTCCTTAATTCCTCAAGCAGCTTCTCGTCTATCTTAGTCGCTCCGATAACTTCCCCGTTGCCTCTGTAGAAAATCTCCGCATCACTCCATTCGCCCTTTCTGAGGCCCGAGACACCGAAGTGAATTGTCGTAGCAGAGCCAGGATTTAGTGTGTCCAGCCTCCAAGCCCAGAGGCCATTCGCCTGTTTTTTTCCTCCAAGGGCGTTTTCTGCTATTGACGTCTCCTCGCTTTCAGGCCATTTGGCTAGAATCGTATACGCCCTTGCCCTAGCTGTGTAGTTGTAAATCGTAATTGAGCAAGTGGCAATCTTCCTCTCAGCATCCCACCCTAACTCTTCTTCACAGAATACAGCATCCATTATCTTCGTGATTATCGGGGCTAAATCCGGCTCCCCTCTCGATAGTAATTCCGAGGACTTCTTCGAAATTTCCGGGAGAATTATGTTAATCAACTCGAACTTCTCTTTGGCCTTCTTTCTCTGCGAACTCTTCTTCAGATGACCCTTCAGACCTCTGCCAACCTCTAGCATGGCTAGCCTAATCTCCTCGAAAACCTCTTCATTGTCTGAAACAGCCTCCTTTGCCTCGCTAGTGAATTGCACATTTGTTGATGCAAGGTGGATTAGGACCGCCGCAGGACCCTTGGGAATGCCCTTACCTCCGGGATGATCCAACCCGTACCTCTTCCAATCGACGGCCTCGAGGCCCTTTGTTAGGAGACAACCTCCCTGTTGATACATCAAGGGGACTCTATTTGCGAACCGTAGAACTTCTATTGGCCCGTCTGCATTAAGATTTCCTCCAAACACCAACCCAACTTCAATTTGAAACGGGTTCCCTTGAGTAACCTTGGGACCCCTAGTGATGGTCGATGCGAAACGAGAGTCTATGGCTTTCGACAGTCCCTTTTTGATCAGCAAGTCCTCGATTGGAGAAAGACAATCAGTAGGTGGAGACAGCAGTTTGACTTTCCTGAAGGCCGATACCATTCCTTGCGCATCGTCTGCCGAGATCCGCTTTGGACTCCTTCCTTCGTCCAATCCCGCTGCTGCAAGGATTTCCCGCGCTGCTCTCATACTTACTCCAGAGAAATTGTGCCTGAGGAAAGAAGTCATCTTCCTCTCTTGAGACTCTTTCAACATCCTCTGAAGGGATCCCAACTGAATTCCATGAGGATGGGGGCGTATCTCGCTAACTTCACGTGGCAATCTCTCAGTAGTCCTTTGCCAGTCGCCTTCTTCGATAATACTCCCATCTCTATCTCGTACAACCAGGGAGATGCTTGCATGAGGATTTACAATTGAAGTCATCCGGAGGTACTGATGAACAGACTGCCTCCCCCTCTGGTACTTTGCTCGCATTTCGCACTCCACCCTTAATCCATGAGAAATGACCTCCTCTGTTTTCTCATCCAACCATGTATCTCTGGTTTCGCCTGATTTTATTGCTCGATTTCTCCTTGTGTCAATGCCTAATTCAACGAAAACCGCAGATGAGTCTTTGGCAATCTTGGACACCACCTTTGTCTTTGAACCTGCAGTCAATTGACTGTACATCACGACTCCAGTGATGCCAATTCCTTGCTGGCCTCTGGTTTGTCTGATTGCATGGAACCTCGATCCTAGTAGAAACTTTCCAAATACATTCTCGATGTCCTCCCTGGGTATTCCTGGACCATTATCTTGCGTAATCAGCCTTAGGCGGTCTCCCTTCATTCTCTTTATTTCCACATTTATCTCAGGTAGTATCCTTGCTTCCTCACAAGCATCTAGAGAGTTATCCACTGCTTCCTTTACTGCTGTAATGATAGATCTCTGAAGTGTATCGAATCCTAGGAAATGCTTGTTCTTCTCGAAGAACTCGCTAATTGAAATCTGCTTTTGTTTGCTAGAGAGTCTTTCTGCAGGGTCCATTCATCCACCACCACCAAGTCCTCCCTTGTCCGAATGACGAGGGGCTTGCAAGGTAGCCCATGCCCGCCACGAGACCGCTATTGAACAATGCCCCAAGCACTAGGCGTAGTCACCCGTTTCAGAGGAATACTTCAGGATGCCATGCGGTTATTTTCCCAGTGAAGGCACTCGTCATTACTGTGAGAGGACTTGCAAGGTAGAGCTTCCCTGGTCCTGAACGACCCTGAAAGTTCCTATTTATGGCTGAAACAGTAACCTGTTCAGGGTCATCACTCACCCCT
>PBNI01000017.1 GCA_002723045.1 Methanobacteriota archaeon
CTTGTTGCGGCTTGTATCTCGTCTGGATCATCTGGAGAAGCAGCAGAGGATGCCATAGAGCACCTCAGAGACGTCACAATGGAAATTTCAGAACCTAGATTCGGTTTCTTCTCTAGTGCCACGTGATTCTTACAATTTACTGTTTGATTCTAGCGATGAAAGTTTGGACCTGATTCTGTCTATGGTAGACCCAGTGTCCTCGGCCAATGTTTTGTTTTCCACACCTGAGACCATTGCTGCACCCTTCACTTCGGCGATGTTGGTCGCGACCATTAGTATCCGGTGTCTGACGAATTGCTCGTCAATAGGCCAACCCCTCCTGTCTGCTAGTCTCAGTAGCAGATCCCTTTCAGAATCCCCCCATGAGCCTCCGTGGCCTCTAAGTATAGTCCCAACCATCCTCTCCAAATCACTCACTCGTGCATGAATTGTCAGGATATCCCCCTGGATGTTGGCGGGTTGATTGTCCAAGCCGATCAACAATGAATCGCTGGCATCCTCCAGCAAGGCTTCTGCGGGGACTGCATGAAATTCCTCCATGGCAATCTCCGGTTTTTCATTCTCTTCCACCTTGGCCTCTGGTTCTGGTTCTTGGAACATCGATCTCTGGAGGCCGTTCCTCCTCAAACTCCGCTTGATTCTCCCCCACCCATTCATCTGACTTGTCAGCACACCGGCCACCCTCCCCATCAGAACGGTTCGATTTCCAGTAAGATCCAACTCGAGCTTCTTGCACATCTCATGCAAGTCATCCCTATTCATCTCGGCCAGATTCTCGATCGTCATCCTACGTGAATCGTAATTCAGATGCAACCACAGTCGCTGCCTACGCTCCTTGTGGGAACCCGAAGACTTGATCCCGAATACCTTCAGAACTTCCCCCATTTCCTTGTGATGCATGGACTGTATTCCTTCCCAAGAAAAATCAAGTTCAGCGAGGACCTGTTTGCTGATTAATCGGGCTCTTAGGACCTCGACTGAACCGGATTTAGAAATCCCTGAGTCCTCCGCTCTCTGTCTAAGATTCTGAAGACGCTCCGTGTAGAGAGAGCTCAGTAAATTGGAGTCCACCTTCATGATTACAATAGTTCCTCGAGAGGGTTCCTTAGTTATCGGTTGCCCCAATCTTGGCAAGTAAATGGCGATTTGGATAGCAAACAGGATTCACGGTTTCTATTCTGGTAGAAACGGGGGTGCATCTTCGTCGTCGGGGTGATCACGGGGGACATCTCTTGTGGATTCGCTGACGAGATTGCCCCAATCCATCAGTAGTGCGATGACCGCGCGCTGGTACTCGCTGATTGCTACTAGCCTCTCCAATGATAACGTCCTTCTACCATCCTTGGACAGGGTCTCCATCCGTATCTCAACCCTGACCTCATCATGGTATATCTCTCCGTCGGGATCGTGACAGGATTGCTCCAACACTAGGTCTCGATTCGCCTCTGCCTGCCTGAGTATGGCTCCGACCTGCCTGTGCCTAACCTCCAACCCGGTTATGTCATGCATCGAGGTTTCCAAGTCCCCCATGATCCTGCTCTGTACCCAGAGGGAGGTGTTTCCCTCCGATTCGGTGAGTTTTGACGCTAGTCTATTTGGAAAGCCTATGCGTGAAATGACTGCAATCAAGTCAGAATACGGAGGAGGTACAAAGTGGGGTGCTCCTCGCTCATTGGGCTGGGACATCAGGGTGTGCCTCCTCTCGGTCTGGTTTGTCCTGTCATACTCTGCCCTGGAAATGACGAAACCTTCGATTTCTCCTTTCTCCAGCAGTTCGGCCAGCAGACTAGGAATATCATGGGGATCATCAGGTTTGACGAATCCAGGGGCTTGGTCCCCCAGTTCCTCTGTGGAGATTGCTTGAAGGTCTGGCCTAGCTCGGAGAAGTTGTCTGCGAACCAAACCCGAATCTGAGACTATTATTGCAGACTTGGGCTGGTACATCAGACGGTCTGATGACACCAGGACCAGGCTTGGGCGCTTTGGAGTTCTGGCCCCGATTACCTGGCAGCCACTATCAGAAATCATCCCTTCTCTGCCAAAAATCTCTTTCGCTGGGAATGCCAAAAGATCGAGGTCCCCCTCTGAAAGTGATTTTATCCCGGATTCGAAGCCCTTGACGGAGGTTACGGAATGCTCAAAATCCTCCGATTCGGATGAATCAAGATGTTCTGAGATATGCGAGAACACTGGGCAAGAAGGAGAGTCCAGAGTTCCAACAACTATCCGTTTTTCCATCGCATCCACCTCAAGGGGGGGGCACGCCTTGTACCCATTCTGAGCGGCGTGCGCACCCGTTGATATATGCGACCCCTAGGCTGAAGACAACATGGAAGCGGAGAAAATGGGGTCAATGACTCTAGATTCCATCAAGAACTTCGTCGAGGATTCCATAGAAGAATTGGTCTTGGAAAAAATGAGTTCGCCTCTCGACAAACCGGTGATGTCCATCGCTAGTGACGTCCTGCTGGGTGGAGGTAAGAGGTATCGCCCTATTCTGGTGATACTTTCCTACAAGGCTGCAGGTGGAGATGACCACAAGGAAGCATTAGACCTAGCCCTGTCCTCTGAGTTAATTCACACCGCTACACTAGTGCATGACGATGTTTACGATCAATCAAAAATGAGGCGAGGCAAGCCGACAATACACTCGACCCATGGGACCTCTCATGCCATAATTTCTGGTGATTACCTATTCACTTTGGGCTTCGAATTCGGGGCCAAGTACGATGAGAAAGTAGTTGGAAGGGTGAGAGACGCATGCGCGGGAATAGCGTCTGGCGAGATCCTACAGTTCGAGCACATACATGATCTCAATACAAGGCCGGAGGACTACTACGCAATTATCGATGGCAAGACTGCTGGACCATTCGCAGCAGGATGCTCCAGCGCAGCGATGATAGCGGGTTCGAGCAAGGAGATTTCCGATGCATTGTGGGGCTACGGGATGGAGTTGGGCAGGGCCTTCCAGCTTGTTGATGACATTCTGGACTTAGTCGGAGATGATCTCATCGGAAAGCCACGCGGAACGGATGTCCATGAGGGGAAAATGACTCTGCCCATCATTTACGCACTAACAATGCTACATGGAACCGATAGGGATCAACTAAAGGACGTGCTGACAAACTTCGGGGATGACCGGCTTCATGAGTTAGTCGAACTACTGGAGCAGGCTGGTTCATTCGAATATGCGAAATTGCTTGTTTCGAACCATGTGGAGAGGGCGTTGGAACACATAGAAAGGCTCCCTGATTCAATGGAGAAGGAAATGCTAACCGAGATCGCTTTGATCTCGGAGTCTAGAACAAACTAACGGAGGTGCTCCCCTGGACGAGGAGAAATACTGGGATGCGATAATCATCGGCGGTGGGCCGGCTGGAAGCACCGTAGCAAGATATGCAGCAGAGGGTGGTTTGAGTGTCTTGGTTATTGATGCCAGGGACCCAATTGGCTCGCCACTCCAATGTGGGGAATTGGTTCCCACGAATGAGGAAATGAAGAGACTGTGCCCAAGGGTTCCTGAAATGGATGACCTGTTCAGAACTCCTGAGAGTGCAATCTCGAAGATCTGCAAGAAAATGCGGATCGTCAAGCCAAATGGAAGAGGTATGGACTTCAATTTCGAAGGCATGGTTCTTGACAGGGTCGCGCACGATGAGGCGTTAGTCGATCTTGCACGTTCTAGGGGCGCAGATTACCTAGTGGGAAAACGTGTCAAGCGTGTCGAGGGAGATACTGTTGCCCTATCCAATGGAGAAACTATCAGGGGGAGGGTGATTGTGGGTGCCGGCGGTCACAATGACCCAATCAGAAAGAGGCACTGGGATGAGAGGTCCCTGAACATCCCTGTCAAATTCTCCCTCAAGGATGGAGAGCATTCCGACGCTCTAGAATTACACTTTGGATCCGTGGCCCCGGGGGGTTATGCATGGGTCTTCCCAAAGGACTCGGGTTCGAACATTGGATTGGGGATACAGAGGGGGATGTCAAAAGGGAGGAGCCTAGAAGAATATGCAAACGATTTCATAGAACGTTTCGAAGGAGAGGAGTCTTTTCGTGGGGCAGGATATCTCCCGATGTCAGGCACTATTCGTACGTTCGTTAAGGGAAATTACCTGCTAGTAGGAGATTCTGCGGGGATGGTTCTCCCATCAAACGGAGCAGGGATTACCATAGCTATGATTGGGGGCAGGATTGCAGGCCAGGTGATTTCAGAGCACATCAATAACGGCACGGATCTGAAAGAATATGAGAAGAGATGGGAGTCCCAGATGGGCAATGTTATGCGAAACTCAAAGAGGTCTTTCTCCATAGGAAGCATGATGTTCAGATTTCCCGATTGGATACTTAATATTGCATTCAATCCTCTAACGAAGGGGATTATTTGGAGGGCTGTGACCTGTCGAAGATTATTCTGGATTTTCTAAGGCGCGCGAGCTGACCAAATCGTTGCCATTCCCGGGAATATTACTCGGGCCTTGACGTCTACGAACCCGACTTCCCTCAACATCGAAACATAGTCCCTAGTGGTTCCAAATTCGGAGTAAGTCTTAGTGAGCCACTTCCAAGGATGGTCTCTCTGGCCACATACCACTCTTGCATATGCCCCTACCCAGACCCTCATCCATAGAATCCCCAGAAACCCGTGAGCTCGATTCATCTTGGCGGGATCTACTATGATTATCGATGACCCTGGCCTAAGGACCCTTAGTGATTCAGAGAGGCCGGCTTTCTTGTCGTACCAATCCCTGAATGAGAACAATGAACACAGGGCGTCAAAGGAGTCGTCATCGAAAGGGAGTTCTTCTGCGGTTCCCTCGACAAAAATTGCCGGATCATCGCCTCTACTTCGACGGGCAGAGTTCACTCTTTCCTCGGCCGCAGCAAGCATTTCCGGAATAGGGTCCAGGCAAACCAAATTCCTCCCAATTACATCCTCTGCAAAGCTTCCGGGACCACAGCCAACCTCCAGGATTTTCCCGTCAGGAAGCATGTCCCTAACCATTCGACGCCATCTTGTGACCTGTCCCAATGTGGCGAAGCGGTTTATGCGATCATAGACGGGGATTGTAGCCAAAAGGTTTCTTTGGAGTTCATCCCAATCATCGGCACCCATTCCCTGCGCGTCCATTATAGTAGTCACGAAGAATGCCGTATTTGGAAGGTTCCCGAGAGGGTTCATGCAAGGGGTCAAACTAGTGGAATGCGCGAGGTTATCATCATAAACTCCTCAACGGTCGCGGAATGCACCGTAGGTGTGCATAGAATGGGACGAGAAGAGGTTCTACGAGCAATAAGACAGGCCGAGAGTGAGGCGGAGCAAACTATAGCCGATGCAGAGTCAAAGGCATCAGAGATTGTTTCCAAGGCCAGACTGACTGCTACTGAGATAATTCAAGCAGGAAGATCTGACTCTGAAGCAAATGCCCAAACTATGATTTCGGAAGCAAGAAGTGCTGCGGAGAGTGAGGCGCATAAGGTATCCGAAGAAGGGGACTCGAGGATCGGTTCAATCCACGACGGTGGAGAAGGGAGTAGAGAGGATGCAGTTAATGCAGTTCTAGATGCCTTTAGGTCCTAAAATTCCAGAGGAATTAGATGTCACAAGTAAATACTCAGCAGATGGGCCGGATGGTTGCTGCTGGGAACAAGGGGGATCTGGGGCGAGCAGTGGACATACTTTCTCGTCTGGGGGCCATGCACATTATCGATTACGATGGAAGCGAGGAAGGTTTCTCACTTGGTTCTCCGGAGGAAGGCTCCGAGGGCGTTGGACGCGAGCTCGTAAAGGCAAGGGCAGCGGCTTCTGTAGTGGAGGCAGCAGGCCCGATAAAGCCAGTTCCAGCAGGCCCAGTTAGAGAGTCTCTCAAAGGTGAACTCCCCTCCAAGATTGAACAGGTTCTTTCAGATAGTTCTAGAATTGATGATTTGGAAAATGAGATCTCCTCATTGGCAGAAGAGGAGGATGCCCTCTCACAAGTCTCTCCCTTGGGTGTCGATCTAGATCTTCTTGGAGGATACAAATCAATCACATCATTCGTCGGAACTGTCGAAAGTCTTTCTGAAGCTAAGGAGGCCGTAGGTTCGGGCCTGATCATCGAAGGGAAAACAGGAAAGTCCGGATTAATTGCTGCATTCGTCAGAAACGAAGAATCTGGGCAAACTTCTTCCAAACTGGAAAAGGCTGGATTCGAAACAATCCAGATTCCAGAGGGAGAGGGGTCAGCAACTGACAGGCTATCTGAGGTTAGAAAGGCTAAGGGAACCCTAGAAGGGGAGAAGTACGACTTAGAAAAAAGGATAGAGGAATGGAGCAAGTCGAACGGGGAGATGCTTCTCTGTGGACTAGAAGTACTGGAGAGAGATCATGACGTTTTGACCGCACCAGTTAGAGTCGCGGTCTCAGAACACGCCTTTGTCATAGACGGTTGGGTTGCAATGGGAAGATCGGAAGAAGTCCAAAAGGCATTGAAGGAAGTATGCCTATTCACTGAAGTAACTCCATTCGAAATGGAAGCAGGCGGGGGTGGGCACGGACACTCGGACCACCACCACAGTCAGAAGATGCCTCCAATTGCTTTCCAAGAAAGGAGTTCGAGCAGGCCAATGGAATTGCTTACCGATGCTGTTGGAAGACCGGCGTATGGGAGAATCGACCCAACATTGTTCATGTTCATAACCTATCCAATTTTCTTCGGAATTATGCTCGGAGATATGGCATATGGGCTTGTGACAATGGGCCTTGGTGCTCTCCTCATTAGCAAATCCGGCACAAACGAGATGCTGAATCTAGGAGGAAAATTCCTGACCTACATAGGATTCGGTACCGTCGTCTTTGGTTACCTATACGCGGAGTTTGCTGGATGGGAGATATTCCCCCATTACGGATCGAACCCCGCAATGGCTCTGCAGATATTTTATCCTGACATCAATACTCCTGAAACATATCACGCATGGACTGCTTCGCTTCCACTTGGAATTGAGCTTGCCTTCCCTTTCCACAGGGTCGTAATGACCGAGGGGGGTGGCAATCTAGAACATTTGATCCTTCTAACCATCTATTTGGGTGTGATCCACGTTTTCCTTGGACTGGTGATTGGCTTCAGGGACATCATGCTATTCGGTAACGGCCACGGAGGATTTGGTTTCGTCTGTGCATTCTTTGAGAAGGGGGCATGGATGATTCTACTAGTTGGTGGCTTTATGTTCGCCTATGGATTCATCGGGCCAGCCGACTGGATGATGGAGCCAGGTGCAGCGATAGCAGTTTCAGCGACAGTGATGCTGATGTGGACTCTGTACAAGTACCACGGGGTCCCGTTTCCGATCAATATCGGACTTGCGCCCATAGAAGCAGTTGGCATGATGCCCACGGTGATATCTTATGTCAGATTATTCGCGGTTGGAGTTGTGGGAGTGAAAATTGCAGAGACCGGGAACTCCATGTTATTTGACAAAATTAGCCTTGACGAGCCTCTAATGGCAATTGCACTAGTAATTGGTTGGTTGGCGGTTCAATTCTTCGCATGGGGGCTAGGGGTGTTCAGCCCAAACATTCACGCTGCAAGATTGCACTTTGTGGAGTGGATGAGGCAGTACTATGACTCAAGCGGGGAGGCTTTCGACCCATTCGGCCTTCGAACACAATACGTGGAGGTCGACTAAATCAGATTCCAAGCCTAGGCTTGAAAAAATAAGGAGGAAAAAAGAATGAACAACAGAAAAAAAATGACTGGAATGAGCACCCTAACGGCCCTATTCTCGTTTGCAATGTTTGCATCCGTGGTTTCGGCAGCAGAGGGGGACGTAGAAACGACGTCCTACCACTGGGACGCAGCAAAGCTTGGCGCTGGAATAGCACTAGGACTGGCAGGAGTCGGTACTGGACTAAGCCAGGGGCCAATTGGAGCAGCAGCAGTGGGAATGATTGCCGAGGATTCGAGCAAGTTCGTAACTGGACTGATCTTCACGGCTCTACCAGAGACCATCGTACTGTTTGGATTCCTTGCACTATTCCTGCTCTGAGCAGAGTGCGACATCCATACGGAATAGGAGGTTAGAAAATGACACTTGATGCATTGGCAGCAGAGATTGCCAGTCAGGCTGAGGCGGAGGCTAAGACCATCGTCGAAGCCGCTCAAGCTGAGGCGAAAAGAATCGAAGAGGAAGCACGGAATGAGGTATCTGAAGTCTCCTCCATCTCTTCGGACAAAGCCGAAAGAGAGAGTGCGCAGCTGTCTGTTGAGGTTGTTGCCTCTGCTAGGCAAGCGAACCAGAAGAGGGCTTTAATCGCCCGAAGAGAGGAGTTGGATGCAACATGGGAGACTGTGAAAGAAGAAGTTGGTTCTCCCAAAATGAAAGGCAGGCAGAAGATTCTCGACTCATTGGTTAAAGAGGCTAGCAAATCCAAGTCTGGAATGATCATGAGACCTGTATCTTCAGACAGAACAGCTCTTTCCAAGAGTGGTTTCACCATGGGTGACGACATAGAGGGATTAGGTGGATTCGTGCTAGAATCCAAAGACGGTTCCACGGTGTTAGATTTCAGGTTTGACTTCCGATTGGAGGCGGCTTGGAAGGCTAGCCTTGGAGAAGTAAACAATATCCTATTCGGAGAACAGTGAGGGAGAGATATGGCAAGGGCGCTGAATGGTCGTTCGAATCTTTACAACGCTGCTGCGCGGGCGAAGGCACGCAAGGCTTCGTTAATAGATACGACAAGGATGCGTCAGCTTGTCCAACAAGGCACTGAGTCGATTGGGGCTAGTATTGGAGAGATGGGTTACAGAGCAGAGATGGACATCTACGGTTCACGAATGAGTGGGGCCGATGCTATAGAAGCGGCTTTATTCCACAATCTGGATAACGACCTAGCAGGAGTCCTAAATTTCTGCCAAGGCCATTTGAAATCGCTAGTGGCGATTTATGTCGAACGTTTTGACTACGAGAAGGCTAAGACTGTCCTCAGAGCGATAAATGGCGGAGCATCTGATGAGATTATCGAATCCCAGATACTTCCATCTGAAAATCCAAGAAACGCACCTTGGCTGAACATAGTGAGGAATACTGAAGGCCTTCAAGAGGCGGTTGAGGCTATGTATGGGACGCCATGGGGGATGACGCTCTCGAAACTCGATGCCGATGCCACTCTTGAGGAGATGGAGAATGCATTGGATCTACAGTACTTCGCTGACGCTCTAAAGGCAGTTAGAGGAAGGGATGGTGGACCGAGGCTCCGGAGATATTTGAGAATGGAAATCGACCATAGGAATGTAATCAACGAATTCCGTGCTATTAGAATGGAGATGACCGCAGAAAAGCGCCAATCCATGGTTATCCCGGGAGGCAAGATTGACGCCGGGACTATGAGGCAGGCCTGTCAGGCAGAAAACGACGAAGAGCTAATTGAAACCCTCCGAAGAAGTAGCTCGTTCGATGACTCTGGTTTTGATGAGGCCATGGCAGAAGCTGAAAGAATGGGCAGTTTGGACCCGTATGCAGAACTCCTATCTCATCAGAAGCACACGATCCTGAAGAGGTTCGCCCACCTGAGTCCAATTTCTCCATTCCCGATCATATACTATATCGAAAGGAAGACTCTGGAAGTCAGAAACCTGAGGTTGCTTGTGCGCGGCAAAGCAGTCGGACTTCCCAACGAAGTACTGGAAGCGCATATGGACTACTGAGGTGAAGAAATGAAAATAGCAATAGTAGGACCATTGGAATTCACACTAGGATTCCAACTTGCAGGTGTTGAAAACCTGCATAACCCGTCTGATGACGAGGAGATGGAGAAGATTCTCAGGGATCTCCTAAATCAGACAGAAGTGGGAGTTGTCGTAGTGGACAACTCCGATTTAATGAGACTCCCAGAAAGATTGCGCTTGCAACTCTCTGAGAGTGTGACGCCCACTGTTTTGGGCATTGGGACTGAGGAGGACAACACCCTCCGAGAGTCCATCAAGTCGGCACTTGGTGTCGACCTATGGAAATAGATTCGAACAAAAAAGGAAGTGAAAAAAAATGAGTGAAGAAAATGGAGTAATATACCGGATTTCCGGACCAGTTGTGACAGCGATAGGGATAGCACCTCGAATGTATGAGGTGGTAAGAGTCGGGAATGAAGGTTTGATGGGAGAAGTAATCGAACTGCATGGCGACCAATCAGTGATACAGGTATACGAAGAGACATCTGGAGTCAAACCGGGGGAGCCAGTGGTAAGGACGGGGCAGACGCTATCTGTACAACTTGGACCTGGCCTACTAACGCAAATCTATGACGGGATTCAGAGGCCTCTTCCGAAGTTGGAGGAGACGATGGGAGTCTTCATCACCAGAGGCGTGGATGCAGATGGGCTAGATCTTGAGAAGAAGTGGGATTTCAATGCCACCGTAAAGGCCGGAGACGAGGTTTCTGCGGGTCAAGTGATTGGTACCGTGCAGGAAACCGAGACTATCGAGCACAGAGTAATGGTCCCCCCTGGAAAGGGAGGTGTAGTCAAGAAGATTGACTCTGGTTCATTCAACATCACAGAGCCTGTGTGCAAGCTTGAGGATGGAACGGAAATTGCGATGATGCAGGAATGGCCAGTAAGGCACCCTCGACCATTCATTCAGAAGTACGCTCCTGACGTTCCACTGATGACGGGGCAGAGGATTCTAGACTTCCTCTTCCCACTTGCTAAGGGTGGGACTGCAGGGATACCTGGACCTTTTGGTTCGGGTAAGACAGTAACCCAGCAACAGCTCGCCAAATGGTCTGACGCCCAAATAGTGGTTTACATCGGATGTGGAGAGAGGGGGAACGAGATGACTGAGGTTCTCGACGAGTTCCCGCACCTAATTGATCCAAATACAAACAAGCCTCTAATGAACAGGACTGTCATGATTGCTAATACGTCAAACATGCCTGTAGCCGCTAGAGAGGCTTCAGTTTACACTGGAGTTACGATAGCTGAGTACTTCCGTGACATGGGTTACAACGTAGCCCTGATGGCAGACTCCACAAGCAGATGGGCAGAGGCAATGAGGGAGATTTCTTCTCGACTTGAAGAGATGCCTGGTGAAGAGGGCTATCCAGCATACCTTTCCAGTAGACTGGCTGAGTTCTACGAGAGAGCTGGAAGAGTCCAGACTCTTGCCGGAGATGATGGTTCTGTCTCGGTTATCGGGGCCGTTTCACCACCAGGTGGAGACATTTCAGAACCAGTCAGCCAGGGAACATTGAGAATTGTCAAGGTTTTCTGGGGTTTGGATGCTGGACTAGCAAGACAAAGACATTTCCCCGCTATCAATTGGTTGAGCTCGTACAGCCTATACCCACAGGCACTAGATCAATGGTACAGAGACAACATAGCATCAGATTTCCCAGAAGTTAGAACAGAAATTAGCACACTGCTTCAAGTTGAATCAGAGTTGCAAGAGATTGTACAGCTAGTCGGCTCAGATGCATTGCCAATCGATCAACAGTTGACATTAGAAGTTGCCAGAATGATTCGAGAGTTCTTCCTCCAGCAGAATGCTTTCCATGATGTGGACACATACAGCGATCTGAAGCTACAATACGATATGGCACGAGCTATTCTGAGCTTCCAAGAAGAGGCGAAGAAGGCAATCGCAGGTGGCGCGCAACTGGAAGATGTCGTGAACGTCCCAGCAAGAACCGATCTGATGAGAGGTCGATTCGAGAAGGGTTACAACGACAAGATTGAGGAATTAGTGTCGGAGATGGGCAAGCAGATTTCTTCTAGCATGGAGGCAAACTGAGGTGATACAATGAGTGGAAAGGAATACAGAACAATTACAGACGTAAAGGGACCGCTAGTTTTCCTAAATAAGACTGAACCAGTGTCTTTCGGAGAGATTGTACAACTGAGACTGAGCGATGGATCGATGAAGAATGGACAGGTCCTAGATACATCTGACGACCAAGTGATCGTACAAGTCTTCGAGGGGACTGCATCAGTCGACAGGCAGACTGGAGTCAAGTTCCTAGGTGACGTGTTCAAACTGCCAGTCAGCAAGGGCCTAATTGGTAGAATCCTAGATGGAGCAGGCAGACCGAGAGATGGTGGTCCGGAAATCGTTGCAGACGAAATGGCAGACATCATAGGGGCGGCAATCAACCCCTATTCGAGACAAAGTCCGGAGTCTTTCATACAGACCGGAATTTCAGCGATCGACGCATGCACTTCGTTGGTAAGGGGACAGAAGCTTCCGATCTTCAGCGCCAGCGGATTGCCTCACAACGATATCGCATTGCAGATTGCAAGGCAAGCCAAGTTAGTAGATAGCGATGATGACTTCGTAGTCGTATTCTGTGCTATGGGAATAACCGCTGAAGAGTACAACTTCTTCGTTCACGACCTTGAGAGGACTGGTGCTCTGGAGAATGCAGCTCTGTTCGTCAATTTGGCAGATGACCCTGCGGTAGAGAGGCTGATCACTCCAAGACTTGCCCTAACAGCGGCAGAGTACCTAGCATTCGAGCATGACTATCACGTACTGGTGATATATACAGACATGACGAACTACTGCGAATCGCTACGTCAAATTGGAGCAGCCAGAGAAGAGGTTCCCGGAAGGAGGGGGTACCCAGGATACATGTACACTGATCTTGCGATGCTATACGAGAGGGCCGGGCTGGTCAAAGGAAAGAAGGGCTCTATCACACAGTTCCCGATACTTACAATGCCGGGTGATGACATTACGCACCCTATTCCGGATCTATCTGGCTACATCACTGAGGGTCAGATTGTTATTTCTAGAGAGTTGCATCAAAAGGGGATTTATCCCCCAATCAACGTTCTCCCTTCACTGAGTCGATTGATGAATGCGGGAATTGGCCCTGGTAAGACTAGGGAGGATCACAAGTCAGTTTCTGACCAACTTTACGCGGCCTATGCCCAAGGTAGGGAGCTGAGGGGTCTAGTGGCAATAGTCGGTGAAGACGCCTTGAACGAGAGGGATCTGCAATTGCTCAAGTTCGCGGATATTTTCGAAGACCAATTCTTGAGGCAGAGTAGGGACGAGGACCGAACAATTCACGAAGGGACTCTGGACCTTGCTTGGAATCTACTGGCTAACATCGACACAAAGTATCTGGTAAGGCTAGACCAGAAGTGGATTGACAAGTATCATCCAACGGACAAGAAGGAATAGTTAGATTACCGAGGAGACTGGAAAATGGCCCTGGACATAAAACCCACCAGATCAGAACTAATCAACCTGAAAAGGAGGATTAAGCAAACATCAAGTGGATACAATCTTCTGAAGATGAAGAGAGACGGGCTATTCCATGAGTTCCGAACTTTGCTTTCTGAGATGATAGCCGCTAGGGAAGAGTTGGTCGGCACCTTTAGAGATGCACTTCAGGCGATTAACCTAGCATCTTCAATAGAAGGGGGGTTATCTGTAAAGAGTGCAGCAATAGCTGCATCGAAGCATCCTGAGGTCCAGGTGTCACGAAGAAACATCATGGGAGTTGTGGTTCCAAAGGTCGAAGGTCAAAATCTGAAGCTATCTGCTGAAGACCGAGGCCTCGGTATGGTGGGAGGATCGCCATATATTGACGAGGCTGCTGATGCATACTCACTGTTGGTTGAGAAGGTCGTAAAGGCGGCTGAGATGGAAGCGACACTCAAGAGGCTCTTGGAAGAAATAGAGGCAACTAAGAGAAGGGTCAATGCACTCGAGTTCAAGGTCATCCCGGAGATGGAAGAGGCTCAGACCTTCATCCAATTGAGGCTTGAGGAGATGGAAAGGGAAGAGACGTTCCGCCTCAAGCGCTTCAAAAATAAGTGATTAGGCAAGAGCAGGGGTCAAATCTGACATCCCTAGAGGAAGGTCTGAGAGTGAACGCGGTGACCGAAGAAATCCTGGTCGATTCTGAGACCTGGGGTACTCGTGAACTTCTGGAAGTAATTGCTTCGAGGTTCTTTGATCTTGGCAATGAAGGAGCTTATCCGAATTCATGGGAAGTACAGGGAAAGGAAGGCCTGGGAGTCGGAGAACGGCTCCTAAAGCTTAACATGCACTTGGAACCAATGGGTCTGATTGGTTCACTAGAGGACAGTAATCCCCCTGTGATGACAATTTCAAGGATCCCAATGGGAAGTTCAGTCATGAGAGGCACCCAGCAAGTCGCCCTATGGGTCGTAATGGCAGGATTCATGACTCTGGTTGGGGAATATTGGGTTTCCGAGTACGATTATGGCGGTTCTGGGATTAGCGAATTCGGGCTGTCATTCTTTTTCTTCACGGTCCCGGTGATGCTCTCATTACTCTTAGCAAGCTATTGCAGAGTAGTCGTGGCAAGAAAATTCGGAATCGAAGTTGGGCACATCTCCCCAATTGTCTTCCCAATACCCACATGGTGGCCTTTTGGAATAGTGGGATTGCTTGGGCAGAGGAAGCCGGATCTAATCCCAATACCAAATAGACGGGCACTGGGCTCAATCGAGGTATCCGTGCCTATCGTCCTATTCTTTTCTGGAAGTATTCTGACGATATTCGGACTAATGATGACTCCGAGTGACCCCCCGGGGCTCACATCAGCTCCAACGGTGTTCGATACAAACCTGATCACAGGTTATTTGGTCGAATCTTGGATCGGTGGGGAATCAGAAATTAGGCTGCAATGGTTGCACCCAACCGGGATTGCAGGGGTCGGGCTGTCAATTGTTGGTTGGGGGTTGATGCTTCCAATTCCGGGACTCCCTGGAGACAGGTTGCTGCATGCAATTATTGGCCCGTCCGAGATGAGGCAGGGCAGCACGCAGACATCGATCTTCCTCATCGTTCTATTCGTAATGGTGTTTGTATTCGCTACCGCAAAATGGACTCCCTGGATTTTCCTTGCATTCGTAGCAGCATGGCAGAGGTTCAACCCCGACAGTCTTCCTCAACCGATTATTTTAGACGAGCATTTTGGACTAGAGGAGAGGTTTAGAAGCAGATTTGTGGCAATCGCATCCGTTGTTCTCTTAGCGGGAATGCCCGGAACCGTTCCATCGTACGAGATGAGCGCCTATGACGTCGGTGTTTCCACGGAAACTTGGCCAGAAGAGTTAATTTTTGAGACGGATGAGACAGTGGAATTCCCCCTAGTCCTGGAGCCAAGAGGAGTGATGCCGGTTTCAGGATGGCTACAGTTTAGAGTAGAAGGAGCGGAACCTGTTGAATGGGGGGTGAATTACTCGTGTTCGTCGTCTCCCAGCATCTGCAGATTCGATGGGCTTACTCAGAAAGAAAACCTTGAATTGACAATTTCAATATCTCCTCCCGAAAATTATTTTTCACCTCACTTACTCAGGATCCTAGTCGATGTTTCTGGCTTCGAAGTAGAGCATGTGATTAAATTGACAAGCATAAGAAATGAGAGTTTTTCTGAACCTTTCTGGGACCTCAGGGGAGATTACGAGACTCCAATAATTTGCAATGTGATGAAATCTGTAGAAGGAGGCACTCTTGTCGTTGATAGTCCATATTGGGAATCAATGAATGATAGTAATTTTAGTGGGGGAACTCGAGAAGTTTGTCTTCAAGGACACGAAGGTGCCTTACAAAATTCTGATTCTTTCGACCAACAGGGCAGGGCATTTGGGCCATTGTTTTACTTGACTAGGGAGAACGAGACTATTGGCCCGTGGACGATGCCGATAAAGAGTTCAGAGAGATTGATCCAAGTCAGTGGAGGTTCGTGGACAATTCCAAATGATTTCGTCGTGGCGGGGGATACACTGGCCCATTCCGCCTTCGGTTCTCCATTCTGTCAATCTGGGGATGTCGCAAAGCAAGTTAGCACTGGATCGAACTGGTCCGAAGAGATGGGTAACTACTCTGCAATTCGCCTGATGGGGAATCTGAGTGGAAAAGGATCCATTGGTGTTGGACAGGAAGGTTGGCTTGCAAAATGCAATTCCGAAGGCGTAATGGAGACTTTCAGAATCATAGATTCGGTAGATGTCTATGTCCATCCAAGTGGTTTGAGTAGAGGCATAAATGCAGAGGAGTTCATTATTATCAACAGAGAGAACGTTGGGATGGATTTGTCATTAGAGTGGCACGGAGATTCTCCGCAAAGTGAAATCTGGGAAGTCACCATGAAGGACTGGGTGGAAGCTGGCAATAGCACCGTAATCACAGCCAAACCAATAGGCCTCTCAAATCTTGAGAGGGCTGTTTGGGTCACGGCAGACGAATCTGGGATCACCGTTCATCTCTCGGCTAGATGTCCTTGGGGGGGATGTTGAGTGAGAGTAGCAATACTAGGAACTGGATCCTTAGGGGGAGTGATTGCTGGTTGCTTGGCTGATACTGGGGCAGAATTGGTGTGCGTATCCAGAGGAAGGACAGTTGAAATTCTCCAAAGTGGGCTGACCATCTTTACTCCTGAGGGTAGCGTGGAAATGATCCCAGGGGATCGTTATTCACTAATAGACAGTGAAGGGGGGCCAGTGAAGGATAGCATGTACAATTCCTGTGATGTTGCTATTATTGCCGGTAAGGCGGACTCGACATCAGCACTTTCCTCCATTGCCGAAGACATTGTATCAGATGGAGGGTTTGTTGTGAGCATCCAAAACGGCATAGGAAATGCTGGAATTATCGCTAGCAGGGTTGGTTGGGAAAAGGTGGTCGGCGGCTCCACTACCCACTCGGCATGGAGAGACGGCGATGGTGGGGTGCATTGGACCGGGAGGGGTTCCTTTTCCATAGGGAGAATGGATGGATCAAATCCGAACTCAAATGAGTCTGAGTTTGTGTCATTATTGGATGAAGCCGGACTGAATCCAGTGTGGTCATCTGAGATCGATAAGGAAATATGGAGAAAGCTGATGATCAACGTAGCCATTAATCCGATTTGCGCAATTGCTGGAATCAGGAACGGTGGCCTGTTAGAGATTCCTGAGCTCTGGATTCAGTCTCTTGAGGCTATGAAGGAAGCGGAATCAGTGGCAAGGGCATCGGGCGTAGACCTAGGAGGGATGGATATCGAGGATTATCTCAAGAAAGTAGTCACTGCTACTGCTGATAATAGAGTCTCGATGCTTCAGGATCTGATGGCAGGAAGGAGAACCGAAATTGATGTGATCTGCGGGGCAGTGATTTCCAAAGGTGAGGAGCTTGGGATAAAGACTCCACGAAACGAGGTACTACTGGCTCTTGTCAAAGGAATAGAGATGTCCCAGAATCACGATTAGTCTCTCAGCGTTGGCAGATTGGGCAGAAAAAGGTAGATCTGTTTGATTGAACTATTCTCTTGATGACCCCTTGGCAGCCTTCCTTCATGCAATTCTCTCCTTCCTTTCCATAAACCTGGAAATTATGAACGAAATAACCCATTGCCTCTTCTCCGTCAACACCTCTGAAATCCTGTAGTGTTGACCCCCCTGCATCAATAGCCTCGGTGATTACATCATGGGTGGCGGCAGTAATCCTCTCCACCCTATTTGATACCCCTGATTTTCCTGCTACGCTGTTCGCCTTTCTCCTAGGTGAGACTCCTGCTCTGAAAAGAATCTCACAAACGTAGATATTTCCGAGTCCAGCGATAACTCGCTGATCCAGCAAAGCGGACTTGATTGGGGTTCTCTTACCCCTTAGCCTGTCACCTAGTTCTCCTGGGACAAGATGATTTGGAGTTGGTTCAGGACCGAGGTTGGAGAGAAATTTGTGCCTGTCTTGTTCCGATGTCGAGAAACAGTCCATGAAGCCAAATCTTCGATGATCGGAGTAGACGGCCTTGCTTCCATTGTCTAGGTGAACGACAACCCAATCATGAGGGCCGTCTCCGCTACCTACAGGGGCCCCACTCGAGAAACTACCGGGTCTGCTCTCAATTCCTTCTCCGATTAGCGTCCACCTACCACTCATACCAAGATGGCAGAGCCACGTAATACCCCCTTCAAGACGAATTAGCAGATACTTTGCCCGACGGTCTACTGACACAACCAGACGATCCCTTAGAGAGTTAGCGAAATCACGTGGGAATGGGAATCGAAGATCACTTCGCCTCAGATCGACTGCCGTAATCTTACGATCAAGGAGGTGCCTCTCCAAACCAAGGCGTACGGTCTCGACCTCTGGTAACTCAGGCATGTTTTATTGGTCTGAGAGGTAGACCATTACCTTTCGGAGACTCTCGACAGAGTTATCTTGTAGTGACTTTACGCAACCTACAATGGAAGATAGTGATGTGCCAGAATGGATTTCTAACGAAGTAGAGGGACAACCTTCTGAGACAGTCGTTCTAGAGGGCAGTCCGAACGTAACAAGTCAGGCTCCACAGCAAATCTTCGTACAGGGGCAAGGAGGACCAGGGATGATGATGATGCCCACGACAAATGCGGTTCTTGCTCTAGTTCTGGGAATCTTGGGGATTGTGATGTGCTCCGTTTGCACAGCAGTTCCGGGACTAATTCTGGCAAATGGGGCTTTGGCTACTACTAGCCAATATCCGGGTCATCCCGATCAAGGCATGGCGAAGGCTGCTCAGATTATTTCCTGGATTGGGATTGGCCTATTCATCCTTCTAATGTTGTTCTATGGTGGTATTTTCGCAGCAGTGTTAGTTTCCGGTGCTTGAAGAACAAGTGAAAACCACGTGTTGCTCTTCCAGACCTTTCAAGTCTATTCTCTCTTGAAGAAGAAGATCCGATTCCATTAGAATTCTTTCTGCCTTCTGGAACCTTGAATTGTCATCTCCTTCCGATGATCTCTCGCTTGCAGCCTTCAGGCTAAGTATACCGATTCCTCCTGGAGCGAGGAAAGATGTTGCCATTTTTACGAATGTCTCGGCTTGATCTGCTATGCTGAGGTCCTGATGGATCCAATTTGCCTTTCCCCTGATGAATGCTGCAACCTGTTCTGGCTTTCTTGCGTCTCCCAACACCGGTACAAGACCTGGTCTCCTATCTGACAGCTTCACTAAATCTCGTACCATTCGAGGTGAGATCTCAACTGCCACCAACTGGCCTCCATGGTGGTTGTCTACTCCACAAACGAAATCGTGAATATGGCTGACTGTTCCGCCACTGGATGCCCCCAGGTATAGACATGTAGAACCAGGATTAGGTAGCAGAGTAGATGGATCGTCTCTTGTTCTAAGGATTGCAGCAGCAACCTTGGACCTAGTTGGATCCCACCGCCTCCACTCTATTCTGCCGTCTCTTTTCCTCCTCTCCCCTCTAACTGAGACTCCCTTGACTGCATTCCTAGTCCAGAGGGTCCTTCCCTCCCTCCTGACTCCCCAGACAATTTGCTTTGACTTGTTTGCCATCCCTCAACTCCTCTTTGGTGGTTTAGGGAACTTTGCCTTGATTGCCTCAATCTCACTATTTATCTCGTCTATCTGGGATTTACCCCAAGTCTCTCCATCGAAGTGATCGACTCTGACGGCAATGCTTGCCTTGCCTGCGAGATATCTTGCTATCTTCCCCCTGACCCATCTCGGAGATCGACTGACTTGCGGCATTGAGAATAGAATCGATCCGTGTTTTGGAGGAGGGGCACCTCGTCTGTGAGCAGACATCGCTGCGTGAGCACCAAGAACCTGCAGAGAGCCAGACGGCATTCGAGCGAGCCTCTCCCTCCCTCCTGCAAGGGAAACCATCTTGGCAGCCGAAATTGGACCGAGTAGTTCGCTTAGTGAAGGCATGTGATTGGTAGCAATTTCCCTAATCGAATCCTCCAATTTTTCCAGTATCATTGATGAAGAGGTAACTGACGAGGCGTGTGAGACCATTGATGACCACTCGGAATCAGATGGCATGTGTTTTGGTGGTGAAACCCCTAGTTTCTCCGAAGCTTCGGCGATCGTGCCCGAAGAGGCAATGGATTGGGGGATTTCATGCCTCTGGGAATCTAGGTCAGCCTCTGTGATGAAAAGTCCGGCCCATTCGATGCAACGAGATTCAGCTGCCACCCAAGATGAGCGGGCCTCCAGAGTTGCTGAAACTAGCATTTCAAGCCTTCTGTCCATATCTCTGGAGGAGTCGGCGACCCCCATCCTTGCTAGAAGCAATGTAGCCCTCTGAAAGACTTCCTCTGATTCATCCCATCTAGGCCAGTTTGGTTCTGAAAGAACGCCAATAGGATCTATTTGCGCTTCTGGGAATCTTTCAGATAGAGTCTTTACCTCAGGAATTAGACGTCCTTGTTGAATCTTTAACAGTCTATTTGCCACACTAGATGGAGACTTCTGACCGTCCCAGAAAATCTCATCAACAATGTTGCCTTGTTCATCGACGACACGCGATAGTCGCCAATCGAAGATGATTTTCATAGCCCGTCCAATCGGCATGATGGCTTGAACGGTACGGCAATTCATGGGAAGTTAGACGAATAGTTTAATAGTCGGCAGGCTCAGGGTTGTTCGGTTCACGTTAATACGTCAATGGTGATAGAGTTGTTTTGTCCAGTGTGCGGTGCGCTTTCATATCCGGATGATAGGGGCTGGATTAAGTGCCCAGACTACAAATGTGGATACGAGGGGCCGCTATCAGGAGAAGATGGAAAGGGATCTGAATTTACTGATCCCATGACGGGGGAGACCATCGATCTTGCCAAGACTATGGCCACAACTGATTCGAAATCTCTGAAGCACCTGACTGAGGTAGTGGAAGAAGACGGGCCTCAGGGAACTCTTAGAGAGGGCGATTACATATGCCCAAAGTGCAATGGAAGGAATGCTTACGTCCACTTGCAGCAAACTAGATCTTCTGATGAGCCAGAGACCAAGTTCTGCACTTGTGCTAATCTCGAGTGCAAGCATAGGTGGAGGGAGTACCAGTAGATATTCTGGTTTGGTGCCAATAAGCATCAAGAGCCTCCTATGAAGTAGATGGATATCGAGGTGAGTGGATGCTGAGAATTACAGCCAAGCAGCAACTAATGAGAGAAATAGTGGATGTCCTGTCTGTTCTTACCTCTGAGGCTAAACTGGTATGGGGGGAAAAGGGGCTGAGCGTATCAGTAGTTGATGGTTCACACGTAGCACTGCTCTCAGCAACAATTGCAGATGAGTGCTTCGAAACATATGAAGTAGAGCCGGTTGAGATTGGTCTTGATCTTCAAAAAATGAGAGATCTTCTTACATTAGCGGGACCAAGTGACCTTGTTGAGATGGATTATGACGATGCGGTTGGTGCGATAAACGTCAGAGTTGGGGAGGTTCTGATGATACTAAGAGGAATTGATACCAGCACGATGGATAATCCCAACCAACCCAATCTAGATTTCAAGTCAAAGGCGACTATTGACTCTGAGAAGCTTTCCAGGGCTTTGAGAGCCGCTAAGTTTGTTGGAGGGGAGGTAGATCTCAGTATGGACAAGAATGAGTTGGCAGTATCCGTTACAGTTGAGGCGGGCGAGGGTGTTAATGTGAAGTTCGAATCGGGTGAGTTGAGTGAGTTAACTTGTGCATCGCCGACACATTCTACTTATTCTCTCCAGTATCTTGGTGAGTTGACCAAGAAACTTGCTGGTGGATTCACAAATGAGGTGTCACTTGAGTTTGAGGAGAAGTATCCTCTCCGACTTACGTGGATGAGTAACGAAGGTGGTGCAAGGTGGACTTACTTCCTAGCTCCTAGAATTGTCAATGACTGACCCGTGAACTCATCAATGCCTCCCTCTCCGGACTTCTCGTGCCTAGCAGAGTCTGCGTCGTAATCCCCACGGTGGACAACTCCACTGAGCTGGCAGTGGCGTTAGATGGACTAACGAATCAAACATTCAAAGAAATGGAGGTAGTAGTTGTCGGGCCGGATCAAGACCCGGGGAGGCGTGTTACCGAGGAGAGGGGTTTCAGGTACATCGATGACAAGGGATCTGGAAACAGAGCAGATGCCTGCAATGTGGCCATTGAAGGGACTGATTCCGAATTAGTCTTCTTCACTGATGATGATGTCATCGTACCTCAAGACTGGGTCGAGAAATTGGAGAGATGGTTCGAACGCCCAGAGGTATCCGGAGTTGGTGGGCCAAACTTCGCACCTACTGAAGAGTCAGATATTTGGCAGAAATCGATTGATGTTGCTTTCTGCAATAAGTTCCTGACGGCTGGAACAAATTACGGTAGAAAGTCTGAAGGGGCCCTTGAGGAGGTAGAACAACTTCCCGGAGTGAACTCGGCTTACAGGAGAGAGGTTTTGGAAGAGGTTGGAGGTTTTGATCGTGGGGCGATAGGTGCAGAAGACGTGATGCTGGATCATCGAATCAGGTTATCGGGGCATCGTCTCTGGTCTGATGGGACTGCAACTATGTGGCATCGAAGAAGAGGAATCGGGAGAGTGAGGAGGCAGATTAGGAACTACGGTCTCGTTAGGACCCTGGCGGGAAAGAGATACCCGAGCCTTTGGGGATGGAGCCATAGCTTGGTTTCTACATTCCCCATCCTAGTGTGCTTATCGTTTGTTACCTTCATTTGGGGTTGTCTAAATGGAGGTCTTTCTTGGCCTTCATTCTGGGATATTTCGACCGAAGCAGTACCTCTGGGGATTGAAAGAGCGTCGGTCCACCAACTACCTACTTTGGCAATCTTGTTCAATATAATTGCATGGTTTGGAGCGATGATTGGGCCATCCCCCAGCAAGGGTCCGGTCACAGTAATTATTTCGTCGATGGTTTCATTTATGCTGTTGTGGGATTACGGGATCGGGATTAACAAAGCCAGAATAAGTATCCTTACAGGGAGTCCGAATTCACAGATTGATGATAGGGATAGGAGTTAGGGGTTTCTTCTCTTTTTCTTTTTTGAAGCAGTCATTCGTCCGGATTCGATGCGCCAAGTTGGCTGTCTCGGGCGCCAAAATAGCATTGTGAACAAACCGAAGAACACCCCTCCAAGAACTAGATTCAGCCAACCTTCCCTGATGTAACCGGGGCTGGCATTGAATAATGCCCAGACAAATGAAGGCAGAATACCGATGGTGGTGCAAATCAGAATCTCTTCAATAATGAGGTTCAATCTATTTCTGCTATTGGGGATGCACGGGGGATTTTCGCTCCAAACAGATTTTTCTCTAAGCACCAATCTTACTCCATCTGCAATGGGGCCACCGTTACTTCCCTGTGAGTAAGCAGTAAGGGTTTGTGCCTTTCCTGATTTCCATCTTCGTATCAAAGTCGGACTATTGCCGTCATTTACGAATGGTCTGCCATCACATGCCTTGCCCCAATAGTCTATTGCAGAATCTGCCAATGATTCGGAAGAGCCGTCTACTCCTGATAGAAGCCCTCTCGAGTATGCCAGCTGCCATTCTGAATCAGAGGCTATCTCCAAACCAGAATTCTGTTCGATACTGGATATTTCTTCGATATCTAATGGGCTTTCCGAGATTCTAAATGGGTAGTCTATGCTTACCTCGTGACGTGGCCCAATTCCACCAAAAAGAATTGAGCGGTTATCAGAACCTAAGACAACCGATCCCGGCTCTACAGAAACCCAGTGAATCTGGGTTTGATCCATATTATTCCTCCAATGAGCCCAGTTCCCCAGTTTGAATTGACCACTGTGATGCGTAGACGTTATCGTTCGCCAGCAGAATACTATGAGTTCCACGCTCTACTATCGCCCCATCGACCATTGCAACAATCTCATCGGCATTCCTAATGGTTGCTAGGCGGTGTGCTACTGCTATGGTGATCCTCTTCTTGCCGCCATTTGAGCTTCCGAACAGAGACTCCTGAATACGCTTCTCCGTCTCAGCATCGAGGGCTGCGCTGGCTTCATCCAGAATCAATAGGTCAGGGTCTTTCAATAGTGCTCTAGCAAGGCTGATTCTAGCTCGCTGGCCACCTGAAAGCATCACTCCCCTATCTCCGACCATCGTATCCAAACCATCAGGGAGGCTGGATACAAATTCAGTTGCTCCAGCAGCCTCTAGGGCACTGAGAATCTGATCTTCGTTTGCATCTCTGGCGTATGCCACATTCTCCCCAATAGTCCCGAAGAATAGGAATGGATCTTGTGAGACGAAACCTATCCTCTCCCTGATTGATTCTATCTGGTAGTCGTTGATATCTCTATCATTGATCAAAACCTGGCCGTCTTGTGGTTCGTAGAACCTCTCAATAAGTTTCAGAATCGTGCTCTTGCCTGCTCCGGTATGGCCCATTACACCTAGGAAATCCCCAGAGGAGGCAGCGATAGTGATGCCATTCAGGACATTTGTATCCGACGTAGGATATGAAAAAGAAACATTATCGAATCTGAGTGATTCTATAGGCCCGTCCAATGGCACTGCTCCGTCCCTGTCGAAGATAGACGGTTCCAAGTCAATTATTGCGAATACCCTCTTCGACGAAGCCTCGCCTTTCTGGAGTTGGTTTAGCAGCATTCCGAGAATGAACATAGGCATTGTCATCCTGGTGGATATTAGAAGGAAAGTAACGAACTGTCCGACAGTGATCTCACCTGTTGCCATGACCCAGCCGCCTGCTGATGTTAACAGGCCGAATGAGATTCCTGCCACAACGTAAATTCCAGGTATGAACCGGTTTCGTATAAATGCAGCTTGAATGGCAGCGTCGCGGTAATCCCCGCTCTGCCTTCCAATCCTATCACTCTCAAATTCCTTAGCGTTGTACGCCTGAACAACAGTTACGCCAGTAAGCACGTTTTCCAGAATTGCAACGATCCCTCCAGTGCTCTCTCGTTGTTTCCTATACTTCCTCTGAACTCTGGTGGAGAACCAAATCACCATTGGAACAATTATCACCAATGGTGCGAATAGAATTAGAGCCAGTTTTGGGGACATCCAAAACATAATCACGAAAGCAGTTGAGAATGTGATTGTGATTCGAATCATACTTGTACTCGCATCTGAAATTATATCCTCAAGTTGGGCTACGTCTGCTGATAAGACAGACATCAGATTGCCAGTCTGACGGCTTTCAAAGTAAGATGCTTCCATATTCAATAGTGAGTTAGTGGCATCCATTCGAATATCGTGTTGCGCCATATATGCCGTGGATTGCCAAAGTTGATTGCTGAGTCCCTGGAATATTGCTAGGAAAGTAAAAGAAACCATTATCAGGAGTCCGAATCCAAGTTCTACGGAGTCTATTGGCCCTAAATCAGGTATTGGCCCCCAATTTACTATTCTCTCAATTCGAGAGTTGGTGAATGTCTTGGATTGGTAATAATCTGCAGCCATCCCGATTGCGATGAAGGGGATCAGGTCGAAAGCACGGGCTCCGGCGTTTGCCATAATTCCACCGAGCGCCTTTTTCCAATATCTAGTGACATAGGGGACGACCCTCCAGATCTTCCTACCGACTACTTGGTTGTCATCTTCAAGCTCTGACATGTCCTTGCTGAGTGAGGTTCCGACATCCCCCTCCTCCTGCTCGCTTTCTGTCACGGTCTTTCGTAAAGCAGGGGGCGTTTCAATGCTTCAGTCTCAATTTGCAATTTGCTGTGGCATAAGAAGAAGGTGGTGCGCCCGCCGGGATTCGAACCCGGGACAAGAGGTTGGAAACCTCTTGTGATAACCCCTTCACTACAGGCGCTTATACTCAGCGGGCACATGTCATCCCTAAATCGATTCGGTGTACTGAATGATTTGAAAAGCGCGTGCCTACGCGGATATTCATGGGCCTGAGACAGAAGATTGGGGTTTTTGTGGTATTATTTTTCCTCCCAATTAATGGACCTATATTGAGGATGTTAATGGAAACCCAAGGAATGCCTCCAATTGGAGAATTGAAATTCCTGGGAATCTCGATTATTATGTTTGTAATCGGGCTATTGATGATTTTCGCGCCACCACTAAAGAGATTCAACTCATAGACCATAGAGTGATTCTGGCCAATCTGAATGGACATTTTGCAACAAGGATTCAACCTTGGATTCTTCCCATCCAGAGGAAAGAAGGCTTGAGGCCAATTCCTGAGTCCGCTTTGGGACGGTCTTTGGACCCAATACTGCCCCTGGCCTATTCTTATCGTCTAGGAAATCCGTCTCCATCCCCCAAGGGGAAATTGATCTGCTAGCAGTTTCGGTCAGAGTTGCAATACTTCCCTTTCCGACATTGACGGTGGCTGAGAGGCCATGTGTGAATTCTGAGCTTACATCTGGAGGAGCATAGTGCCTAATTGCACGATCCAGAGGAAGACCTGCTGATCTACATAGTTGACTCAATTCGTGACAGGTGACCTCGCCGTTATCTTCGACATGGAGTTGGACAGAAGTCTTTGCAGAAGATGCCATGGACAGGATCTCCAGAAGCATTTCGTTTGCTGCTTCCCATGTTTCTTCATCGACCTTGTAGTGTGGACGGCCCACTTCTCCGAGACAATTAGCAGTTCCAGAATCAATATGTTCCAATGCCAAGGAGATTGCTTCCAAATGAAGTTCTGTAGATTTCTTTAGACCCAAAACTGCAATCTGTTTTTCCCAGGAGACAGGATGTGGCCCGAGGGCCACCCCTACCTCTAAGTCGAAGTTTCTACGAATTTCCTCTGCCATTGAGAGTGTTTCTGAGTAGGCTTTCTCGTAACCTTGATGATCGGTAGGAAGAGACTTGGAGAATTCAGGTTTATGGACCAGCATAATGGCTGTTCCTCCTGATTTTGAGAAATCAGAAACGGCTTCAAGGAACCGATTGTTCCGATCCAAATGCAAATGTTGGTCGAAGATGGGGCCGATCCACTTCCCATCAGCGAGCATTTTCTCACGCCAAGGCGCCTTCTTCAGACAATTCTGATATCCAGTGGGATACGGCCATTTCAGCAACCTTTCGAGATGACTGCCCCATCACAATACCTCTGCCGTTGCTGAAAAGGAGTATTGTACAGTTGTGTCTCTTTGCATCGATCCTAAGTGCATCTAGTCTCAAGTCATGATTTGCATCCTTGAATCTCTCTGCTGCCAAGCCAATCAGCACGGCTCTCCCAACTGAGAAGCTGGCGAGAACTTCACCTCTTTCTATCGTAATTCCCTTCTCGGAGAGTCCGATTCTGAGGAGAATCTCCTCTGCAATTAACGAAGCGGCCTCGAGATTTGAAATTCCATGAATCAATAACGATCCGTCGGAATCCACAACAATTAGGGCCCTTGGTTCCTCATGTTCTATTACACCAAATGCGCCATTGCTCCTCGCTCCGGCAAACTTCACAGCATCGGCTAAATTGACAGGTTCGGAAGAGATGACTCGGAAAGACTGAGATTCTATTTTGATTTCGGCACCGCTCATTGCTCCCTCTCCATTGTCTCGACTGACTCACAGGCAATTAGGCTATTCTGTAATGAGGGAACTTGAGCCTGCTGAACTGGGACTAGCAGGTTTGGTCCGTCTCCATCCCATTCACCGCCTTCCTCATCTCTAAGGTTGGATAAGGCTCCTCTTATTCTTGAGGAAAATCTCGAATCTCTCTCAGAGATCAGTTCCCTAGTCAAACACATCGATTCTTCGGCCCACCAAGCAGCGCAAACAGTAGATGCTGCGCCAAGATCTGGGCTTGCAAGTTTCGAATGCATTACCCTTGCTATGGCCTCCTTTCTAACCCTTGACCATCTTCTCGATCTGCCAAGAGTGGCTAGTAAGTTTCGAAATCTTACCTGTTCATCCGCCCATCTGGATTGCCAATCCGCCCATTCTGGGTCATCTATTCCGGGTTCGATTGCATAGATTGGCATGCCACCCCTTGAGTTTTCAGCATGTCTCAGAAGTCTAATCCTCTCGGGATCGGGTATTGATGGACCCTCTATATCTAGTTCTGAGAGATCTCTGACAAGCATCCCCAGAGTAGTTCCCGATGCTAATGCTGACTCCATGTGAATTCCTGGACTGGATTTGTCCTGCTCCTCCTCCTCCTTTAGAGAAATTAGCTCATCAGCCGATGAAAGGAGCGCTAAACCATCCCAAACTCTCGGTCGCATCTTTGCAGGCATCCGAACGCATGGCAGGTATGGCCAGAGAAGTACTGATCCGCCATTTGGATCATGAAAGACCGATGATTCCCATCTGAGTTCCGGTACTGTCATGTTTCTCCGAGGTGGTCGCTCGATTGAAGTAAGCGGTAAATCGCCATTTATCAGAGTCTTAAACTGAAGTATTCAAGGAGTGTGTCTCGCTGAGAGCGATTAATGAAGATTGAAGGACCATACTCAGAAGAACCCGTGGTAGTGCTGGACGAGGTCTTTCCTGGCCATACAAATGCGCTTAACACACTTTTTGGTGGGAGACTGATGGCCATAATGGATACGGCTGCGGGAATGGTTGCCTCAAAGTTCGCACACAGGGTTTTCGTAACAGTATCCGTAGATGCTCTTAAGTTCAAGAGGCCAGCTTTCCAAGGAGACATAATTAGGACTACATCCAGAGTAGTTTGGACTTCCCCTCGAACTGTAGGGGCCCATGTTACTTCCTGCAGGCTTTCTCGTTCGGAATGGGTTGGAGAAGAGATCTGTTCAGGATTCTTCTTCATGGTGGCAATTGACGAGACAATGGAGCCGGTCCAAATCCCCCAGTTCGAACCAAAAACAGATGAGGAGAAGGAAATGTGGGGCATGGCAAATGAAGCAAGAAACGCAATGCGTTGAGGGAAATCGGCGAATGAAGAAGCGTTGCGAAGTATTACGGTTTCAATAGTAATGCCCCCATGAACTTATACCTTGGATAATACGCTCGACGCATCGGATGGGATTAGCCGGGCCTAATGGCCCGACTAAGAAGAGGGATGCCGAGTTGATCGGCGGACTCTACTTAGTCGGAGCGAGGGGGAAGTTTTGTGCCGTAATTACAGAGCGTCAGCTAACCATTGAAAGATTCGATGGAAAAGGAGTGAGGCTTGACTTAGGTGCCATAGAAAGAATGAGACATCTCAAGATACCTATGCTTCCATCAGGGACAGTCATTCTAGGAATAATTTCGATATATCTCGGAATAACAACCTTCTTCTCTCCGATGAATTGGCTGGCGATTGGATTGGGGGCATCCATAATTATCTCCAACATTTTGTCTCGATATTCGATCTTGGCGATAGAAACTGGTTCTGGTGACAGGCACTTAATCTCTGGAAATGAGGCAAATCTACTGAAACTATGTCTGATCGTTGACAGAGTAAGACATGGTAGCGATATGCAAGAGGCCGTATTGGGCCTAGAAAATCTAGACTCCGAAGTTCCAACATTCCCTACACTAAGGGACGTATCGGGGCAGTTTGAGAAAAAACCAGTTGCTGCATTGCCAATGGCCATCAGTACGAATGAAATAGAGGGTGGCCATAAAAGTCACAATTCCGTTCCCGTATTTGGAATCAGTCCAGATTCGGGGGCACAAATGAGCAAAGAATTACCAGAGGTGCAAGAATCGTATTTTGGTAATGTCTCGGAAGAGGTCAAAGACGATGCTTATCCAGTCAAAAAGAACGCCTATGAGAGGGCTTGGGGAGTACAAGAGACACCGAATTGGTACAAGGAGAAGGATTCCAGTGAAATAAGAGAAAGTAGGATTGATTCTGCTTTCTCTGATGCTGCGGAGAGTCTAGATATGTTTGCTCCAGGAGGAATTTTCGACTCCAGTCCGTCCTCAGAAGTATCTGATTCTAATGAGATGGGCCTGTTCGACTTTGATTTCGAGACCCCTGTTACAGAACAGACCGAGAGGCAGCAATCTAGTTCTCAGATGATAAAGCGGGCTCATCAGGAATTCGGTTCCCCTTCAGGTCCATTCCCGAGAACCTTGCTCCCACCCCCGACAGAGGAAGCAGTTAGAGAGGAGTGTAAGGCAGGAGTGGTGAAGCAGGCAAAGGCCAAGCAAGAGTTGAGATCACAAAATTTGAACGGATCGGGGACATTTAGAGCGGCTAATTTGGATGATTACCCCGCCTTGAAGGGCCTTGCCTCAACTATGTCAGGTAGCAGTCAGACTGGAGCGCCATCCACGGGCGGAATATCCGGTGGCTGGCTATCTCGCCTCCTGAGACCCGGTGGCCCTATGAGAAGTAGAGTGGCGGGCAATGAAGGACAGGTCGATGGCATTGAAACTGAGAGGTTCCAGACCACTCAACATATGAGATTGAGGAGCGATCAAGACCACCAAGCCGATATCTCGTCTCGAGTACGCGCCATGCGAAATGTAAACCGCCCTTCGACGGCTAGAGATAAGCTCGATTTAATTGTAAAAAAGGTGTCTGGAGACGAAAGGGAAGATGCGCTTCTGCCTGATAGGTCAAACGATTCATTGAGATTCAGTCAACTAAATCCGACGTCTTCTAAAGAAGACCCAAATCCTCTCCCAGGACTAAGAAGAATAGGTTGATCACAGTCCGACTATTCTTCGGAAGCTGTCCATTCTAGCATGATAGAGTCCCCTTTCAAGTCCTTGGAGTTTGTTTGTTCCCAATCCTTGAATTGTAAATGAAGAAGTTACCGTTGCATGGACCATTGCGTCCCTCATTGACTCGATATCGTTCAAGATTCCCTTCCTCTGTGACATGTTAGCCAAGAGTGCCCCTGCGAATGAATCCCCACAACCCGTTGGGTCCACCACTTCTGAGATTGGAAATGAAGGAAGGGAAATTATCCCACATGGAAGGTGGGCAAATACTCCTGAAGATCCCCTCTTGATAACAAGACCACTTGGTCCACTGCCTGCTGATTCCCCTCCATGGAGACAGGCGCCGGATAAAATCGGCCCTATGGCTTTCATAAAGAAATCCTCACCAGAAATTGCACAAACCTCTTCTTCATTCAATATTGCTAAATCAGCCTTCCTAAGTGCTGTAGAGAGGGACTCGAACTCAGTCTCTATCCACAACATGAAAGTATCAATAGCCGTAATTTCAGATCTTGGGCACTGATCTAGAACTAGGACCTGGGAGGCTGGATGAGTATTGGCGCAGAAAAGAACATTCGGTGCCCTCCATGCCTCGGGTATTTCGGGGGAAAAATCACCAAGAACATTAACCTCAGTTGAAATCGTCTGTACATTCTCCATTGTTCCCGAATATCTTCCCGACCATCTGAACGTCTTTCCCGGGAGTTTCTCGACTCCAGAGAAGTCTATCCCAAGATCTTCTAATTTAGATTGGTGGGAATCTAAGAAATCACTGCCGATTGGAGAAACTAGACCGACCCTTCGGACGCCCTCTGGAGTCCTTGGTAGGTGAAATGAGGAAGAGACGCCAGCATGTACTGCAGAGCCTCCCAGGATATCTGAACCAGTGGCAATCGGAGTCTCAATGTCGTCATAGCCAATACTACCTACGATAACCAATTCCAACTAATCACCTACAAGAAGCCCCGTGTGTGTTTCTAGATAGTCGGTGTTAATTTTCTTTTCTAAGAAATCCGATTCCTGCAAAATGGCCCTATGTAGGGGGATCAACGTATCCACTCCCAGAAGGATGGTTTCTTCCAGAGCAGAGTCCAGTCTCACTATTGCCTGGTCTCTTGTTGGGGCCCAAGTGATTACCTTAGCTAGTAGCGAGTCGAAAGCCTCTGGCATCACATAACCCGAGAATCCATGAGAGTCGACTCTGACGCCCGGGCCACCTGGCCAGTGACATTCCCATAATTTTCCTGGAGAAGGCTCGAGAGAAAACGGATTCTCGGCATTAATACGAGCCTGGATTGCATGGCCGCTCAAACTAACTTCTTCTTGCTTTATTGGCAATTCGGCCCCAGATGAGACTTTTATCCCCAACGAAACTAGATCAATGCCGGTTAACATCTCAGTTACTGTGTGTTCCACTTGGACCCTAGGGTTCACCTCCATGAAGTAAAACTCTCCATTGGAGTTCCTCAGGAACTCAAATGTCGCAAGGCCCCTGTAACCAATCGCTTCGGCACCTGCGACCACCTTAGCACCAATCTCTTCTCTTTCTGACTTGCTTAGCCAGGGCCCTTCCTCCAGGATCTTCTGATGTCTCCTCTGAATGGAACAGAATCTTTCACCAAGATGTATTGCCCTGGAACCGTCCCCAACAACCTGAAATTCGATATGCTCTGCTGAGCTGACATACTCCTCGATGAAGACTCTGCTATCACCAAAGGCTGACTCAGCGCGTCCTTGGCATAGTCTCAGAGCAGACTCGAAATCGGATATTTCATTGACCACCTGCATGCCTATCCCACCCCCTCCCGAGGCTGCCTTGATCATCAGTGGGAATCCAATCTCTGAAGCCAGTGCTAGTGCCTCCTTGGAATCAGAAATTGGCTCATTGGTACCCTTTGCTACTGGAATTCCAGCCTTTGACATAGCCTCCCTGGCTGCTATCTTGTCCCCCAGCAGTCTGAGTGAATCTGGCGAGGGACCAATGAAGGTTATTCCTTCCTCTTCCAGACGCTGTGCAAAGGTAGCGTTCTCTGAAAGAAAGCCATATCCGGGGTGTACCGCATCTGCACCGACCTCTTTAGCAGCAGAGATAATTGCCTCAATATCAAGGTACGATGCTAGTGGATCTTCTCGAGGAATAAAGAAACCCTCGTCAGCAAGCCTAACTGGTAGGGACATCCTATCCTCACGACCATGGATGACAACAGAGTCTATGCCCATTTCCCTCAACGATCTAACTATTCGAAGAGCTATTTCACCCCGGTTAGCAACAAGAACTCGACGGAACACAATACTATGCTAGGTGCACCTTCGTTTGAGTGAATCGGCTTTCAATACACGTCTCGTAGGTATCTTTTCTCTGATTTCATAAGTCCGTTCTCAACAAAATCCTTAGCATCTTCAGGAGACATGCCTCCGTATTCTGCGCAGATATTGATTAGGGTTGAGTGTACGTCTTTGGCCATGTACTGTTTATCTCCACAAACGTAGAAATATGCGCCACCTTCAATCCAATTCCATATCTCTTCTCCATTCTTTTCCATCAGATGTTGAACGTAAACCTTCTCAGACCCTTGGCGTGACCAAGCCAGGTCATGTTTCGAAATTACCCCTCTTTCTTTCCATTCATCCATCTCATCCCTGTAAAGGTATTCGCCTTCCTCTGTCCAGTCTCCAAAGAAGAGCCAATTTCTACCTGAGTCATTGTTTATTTCCCTCTGCTGGAGGAAGGCTCGGAAGGGAGCGATTCCGGTTCCAGGGCCGACCATTATCGTATCCTTTGTACCATCCTCTGGGAGTACAAATGAACGGGTCGGAGACATGTATACTCCAACCTGTGTTTTATCGGTCTCACATCTATCGGCCATGAATCCGGTGCAAAGGCCAGTCCTATCTCTTTCATGGTGGTTGTACCTGACTATTGCCACCGTCAGATGAACCGTGCCTTTCTCAAAATCAGGGCTACTTGCGATCGAATACAGGCGTGGCTTTAGCCTATCCATTCCCTCCAGTAATTGCTGTGGAGTAAAACCAAAACCAATGAAATCCCCCAAAGCGTCGGCGTAGTCCCTAGACCAGATGTAATCTTCCATTGCATCATTGTTTGAGATTAGTTCCTGCAAAAGTATAGCAGAATTGTCGCCTACTTCCCCCATTTCCACATATCCCTCTGGTACATCTTGTTCGCCACTAGCTTCCCAGTCGACAATCATCGTCCCATCTGTGGATGAGAAACGCTTTCTAGAGACAATTCTCATCTCTATTTTAGCAGGAGAGTCCCCGATTCTTTCGCCGATTCCCTTGAGCCACTTCTTTGAAACTCGATGAATCTCGTACCTATCTGTCAATGCTTCCCTGAGCGAGCATGGTCCTAGGTTTGTTTCTACTTCTTCCTCTCCAGAGAATCTACAAATCTGCAATAATTGCTCTACTACCTCTGGAGGGCACCGGGGGACAACCCCTAATGCATCCCCAGCTTTGTACTGCAATCCTGAATCGCCTAGATTGAACACAATATGGCGAGTTTCCTTCTTCGAAGACTCGCCATTCAGGACAAAATTATCTGAAATATTTGTGAAAAATGGATTCTTTGCCGACCACTCAGATTTGGTCGACTTGCCCGACATCAATATCTCCAATATTTCCGACTTAACGAGGATATATGAACAAATGCGTATGGAAATGACTCTTGCCATACAAACGATGGGGTCAAGTCTGAAGACTCTTGTCGGAACATGTGGCACGCATTGACTTCCTCGGCACTGGGAATGCATTCTCCCCCCAAGGAAGGATGCATGCTTTGGCATTGATTGATAATCGAATTTTGATTGACACCCCTCCGACCGTTGTCACTCAACTGAGAAGGTCGGATATATCTCCCGGGCAATTGCAGCATATTCTTTTCACGCATTGGCACGCCGATCATGCCTTTGGGTTTCCATTCTTACTTCTGGATAGGAAATATCTCTCAGACCCCAAGGGAGAAGAAAGTTTAGAGCTCCATCTTCGCCCTGGAGGGAGGGAATATCTGTCGACACTATGTGAAATGGGTTTCCCGGGAAGCCTGGATGATTCTCTTGAAGAGAGGGTGAATTGGAATGAAAGCGAGAAGGCAATCATTGGGCAAACCGGGTGGAAGTATGACAGGTTTCCAGTACTCCACACTCCAGAAACAGACCCCCATGGATATGAATTGGAGCATGAAAGTGGTTTTCGCATCCTACACTGTGGAGATTCCGGACCATGTCCGGAGATTGAAAGAAGGGCTGACAAGGTTGATGTGGTAATATTGGAGATGGGCATGCCAGACATTGGCGATTTCCCTCACCACCATAGACCTTCAGACGTAGTTTCATTCAATCAAAGATTTCCTGAAGTGAAAATTCTTGTCACTCACAACTATGCAAAGTCGCCCAATAGTAAGTCTGGTTTCGAAATTCCAGAATTACCAATTGATGTAATCCAATTGAATGATGGGGATAGTATTGAAATAGATAATTCGGGTAATTTTACTGTTAATAATTGATGAGAAAAAATTTCCATTATATATAACTGAGCAGCGGATGGATCGGATGTAAGTCATTCTGGCCATAATTTTCCAATCATCAATGCTAGATTCGATGGGTTTGATTCNAAATNTATTGTATACTTGTTGNAGGGTTGATTTTTTTCACTATCGATGTGTAAAAAACACCAGTNAAAAATATGAATAAAAGTGATACTGGACTTGATATTAATCTAATTTTGATATGAAAAANTGCTAAGATTAGTTGAGTATGTATTTGTTAACAAAACATGATTGAAATTCGAGAAAGCGAGTCACTCTTATTACCAGAAACATAGTCGCTTAGGAAACCTCACGAGAAGCAAACATCCCAATGGGAGGGTCGTATTGTATTTCGTCACGGTTTTAGAGAAGTGAAAAAAAATGAGAGGAAATATTTTCGAAGAGATTCTGGGTCAGGATAGTCTGTTTGTCGACAGAAGGGCCTTTGATCACGCATTCGAACCCGCTCGTCTCCCCCATAGAGAGCATGAAGTTGATTCCCTAGTTAGGAATCTTGTTGATGCGCTAAATGGCCATATTCCATCGAATATGCTTCTCTACGGAGTTCCCGGTTCAGGAAAAACCGTGGTAACGAGATTCGTGCTAGGTCAATTAAGAGAAAAGGGCAAGGAGATGGGTCAGACCGTGAATACCTATGAGATCAATTGTAGGAATGTTGATACTAAATATAGAGTTGTTCAAACTATTGCGACTCAATTGGCCCAGAGAGGGGACGTTCCCGTACCGTTCACTGGGTGGCCTACGGACCGAGTTCTTGAGACGGTCGTTTCAAGGATGAGCAGGATCGGGGGAGTACACATTATTGTTCTGGATGAAGTTGACAATCTGGTCGATAAGGGCGGAGATGACCTACTTTACGCACTTACTAGTCTGAACACATTGCTAGAAGATGGGAGATGTTCCATCATCGGAATTAGCAACGATCTTCACTTTACTCAGCACTTAGATCCACGAGTTAGCTCAAGACTGAGTCAGGAAGATATTGTCTTCCACCCATATGTGGCAACTGAGATTCAGAACATTTTGACTGAGAGGGCGACCATGGGGATCAAAGAAGGGGTTCTAGATGAAGGAGTGATCAAGCTCTGCTCCGCTCTAGCCGCCCAGGAACATGGAGATGCAAGAAGGGCTTTGGATCTGCTTAGAATCTCCGTTCAGAAGGCAGAGCAAAGGGCACAGGGTAGTGTGGACACCAAGCATGTTAGATTGGCACAAAGTCAGTTAGAATATGACCAGGTTACACCAGTAATCAAAACGCTTCCCCTTCATCAAAAGTTGGTTCTTTTCTCGATTTGTCTAAATGAAGAAAACGGATTAAGGAATATTTCCACAGGCGAGGTGTACAGGACATATGCCGAAGCCTGCTCGAAGATTGGGACCGAGCCGCTGACTACGAGAAGGGTTTCTTCGTTACTAAACGAGCTTGATACAATGGGCCTCATTATGGCTAGGAATGTAAGCAAAGGAAGAGGAGGGAGGAGCAAGCAGGTTAACTCAGCGATCCCTAAGGCGATTGACGCGATTGGTCTGATGAGTGAGAGCGAACCGATGGTGAATGAGGCGTCAATGGCCAAGTACAATCTTCAGGGCCATCTCTAGGTTTAGTCCCGGCAACGATTAAACCGAGGCTTCAGGACGGCGGCTCGATGTCAGAGGCTGACCGAGAATGGATGGGATCTCTGATGAGACCCAGTGGCACGCTATCGGCTGGATCTTTTTTTGTAGGGGTTTGGATGGCCTTTCTTACAGTAATCAATATCTTATTTGGGGCCTACTCAAATGGAAGAAGGGTGAATTGGGTTGATTTTCTAACTAACGGTAACGAGACGAACTCAGTACATGAAGTTGCTTTTGCGTTTCCTGATGATGTTGTATTCGGTTTAGTGAGTTCTTTACTAATTGCTGCTGGGGTAATGGGGATGGGGGCGGCCAGAAAGGATGGTTTTCAGGGATGGTTCTCCGGGCTGCCTAGAGATCGAGTCTTGACCAGCATTTTTTCAACTGAATATGGTCTTGGAAGGACTTTCGCTAGTTGGATGATCGTTTCGGGGGTTGCATATTACTTGGTGTGGAGTTCTTTTGAATCTACTTGGGTTGATCCGGGAGTTTACTCGGTGATGATTTCCTTTGTGATGGTTGGAATCGGCCTCAATTGGATCCAGGATGCTAAATTAGAGAGTTAAATCGCTTCGAAATCCGATAGGAGATTTCTACACCTATACTTGGAGTCCTCATCGCACCACCTGACTACAACTCCCTTCCCAGGTTGGCCGTAAACTACTACTGATCCAATAGGAGCCAGAGGGTGCATAAGTAGCGGAACAAGATCCTCTTCTCCTGTAACAATAATTAGCGAGCTGTCTCTATTTTCAATCCACGAAGAAAGAGATTTATTGCATGCCTCAAAGAGTGAATTTGTTAACGATCCGGCTGGACTGGAACACTCGATGATGTTATCGTACATATCTTGGTTAATGTCACTACTACTGGGCCAGTGAGAACGCTTGGTTTTACCATCAATAAAGGCAAGATCTGCTATCCTACCTGCTGTTTGGAAACCGAGAACCGTGACATCTCCAACTGCAATCAGTAGACCATTGAAAGTGGAACTTTCTGAGATAAGCGATAGTGCCTCATTTATTGCAAATGAAGTGTCATCTTCAGGACCCTCAATTAGCTGACCAAAGGGGTTCTTTAGTTTGGCTTCCACCATTGGAGTAAGTCGTGCATCTGAACTGCTAATTTTCTTAGGAATCCAGGAGTTTCCTTTTCTGTCCATCAATCCTGCTCTAATTTGTGAGCTAGAAATTATTTCTCCATTCCAAGAAAAAACACTTTCCGCGATTATTAGATCCAATGGTTCGAGTCCACTTTCCTTCCTAAGTGAGTTTATTTCTAGGCAATTTGGCATAGTCTCATTAGAACAAATTATTGCAGTTGCCTTACGAGTTTCGAGAGCAGGCCCGAAATCATCACTAAGTAGATGAATAGATATTCGTGAAGAGTAAGTAGAAGTGGCATTTTCCAAATCTAACTTTCTTTCTTCCCATTTCTTTATTCGTCCATCCTTCGATTGGGCTATCTCATCGCCAGTAATCCATACCTCAATCTTTTCACAAAAAGATAGTCCGGTTTCGATAATAGACATGTGGCCTGAATGGAATCGGTCAAAAGTCCCCCCAATTAGTCCGATTCCGTGCATCGTCTTCCTACCTATTGTGGCCCTTATTTCTGTGTGCCCCGGGGCGTAACGGCAACCTTCACTGCTTTGCTCAGGCGCCTGACCCACCCCGGGACGTCTGTCGGACTGCGGGGTAGTCCCTTGATTCATTCTATTCCGTCCTCAGGGGACCTACGCAATCCGGCCACCCGATTTGCGCCAGCGATCATTCTCTCGAAAGAGTCTCGATGGTCTTCGACGGGTGGTCACCCAATCTGTGGTACCGTGTTTCATCCTCTACCTCCGGCGAGGGGGTTTCGTCCACACGGTGTTGCCAGTTGGGCAATACTCCGCAGGAAGATTCGCTCAAGAACCCAACGGTTTCACTGAATCATCTATTTCTGACAGCCCAGCATGGAAACCGGACTTGCCCAAAATCAGTCTTTCTGAGATATTGATATCCCCATCCATCATCATTTTCATTGTGAAATCCGGCCAATTATCTTCGGGCTGAGCCAGCCATCCAGAAAATTTGTGAGTTCTGCCTACCAAAGGTGTTTTTTCTTCTCTCGCAGACTCTATGGCATTAATTAAATCCAAAATATGGTTGAAAGAATAGGAGGAGGGGGTATCTGGAATTTTTCTGATAAAAGACTGCAGGTGCGGCAATAATCCCGGTTCGCACCCCTTATGACTAATTGAGGAGAGTCCTGGTGCATCGGAAATCTCGCCAATGGGGCGAAGAATGACTGAACACCAGGGAATTTCAGCATCTAGATAATCCACAGCTTCAGAACTATTCACAATCTTGATTAGGAATTCTGAGGAGAATGGCGCCCACCATGAATTAGGAAGGTCGCGAATGAATAAGGCGATGTCATCTAGATTGTTGTCTCTATTGCCAAATGAGAAATCGTAGAGCCTTGACCAAGTGTTTAGGTGATGGCCTTCGGCTAGTTCGGTGCCAACATCTCTGATTCTATTCATGACTATGTTGAAATCTTCTTGAGGTTTGTTTTCGAACCCATATAACCACTTGAGGCCAATGAGGGCTCCTAGTGACTCTTTTGGAGGATCGGAAAGCCAAGCCTCTACAGCCCAACCAAGGATATCTGGATAAGCCTCCTTAGGAAGCCATGCTGAGTTCTCTATAAAGTGGGAAGCCAACCAAGCTGCCCCTCTGTTTGCATGGGTTGGATCGATTGCAGGCCATGATCTTAGAAGATTGTCTGGATCTGCCCTCAGTATTGAGGTAATGGTTTCTGAGAAAACCTGCTTTACTGATTCTGGGGCATTATCTGCTAGTTCTGAAATTCTCTCTATTGGCAGATAATCCAAATCCAAGAGCGCCATCCATTCTGAATCTAATCGTGATGAGACGCGTTGCCATCTTTGCCATCTAGTTTCCTTAGGTGACGCGATCCACGCAGCAAGTGGATACCTTGCCTCCACTTGGTTTGCCCATTCTTCATCGCCATGAGGGAATTGAGATAGCGCCGATCTAACTATCGATTCAGAAGAAGGTTCGATTA
>PBNI01000018.1 GCA_002723045.1 Methanobacteriota archaeon
ACCCCAGGGTTCGGCTTCTTCGCAGCAATCTCGACAATTTTGGCTTCATCGATCTGCATTGGCAGGAGAGGCGTTTGACTACCTCACCCTCGAACCCGAAAGGATATCGCCCTCGGTAGTAAGGACCTTCACCCCACCTTCACCGTCGTCTGCAGCAAGGATCATTCCCTCGGACATTACCCCCCTGAGTTTCCTAGGTTCCAGATTGGCTACGAATACGACGTTCAGACCCTCTAACTCAGATGGCTCGTAATGCCCCTTCAGACCTGCACAAACTGTTCTTGTTGATTCTGATCCTTCGTCGATTGTGATCACGAAAAGTTTGTCCGCGTTGGGGTGATCCTCTACTGAGACTATCCTCCCCGTCCTCATCTCCACCTTCATGAAATCCTCGAAGTCGATGTAATCCCCTCCGCTCTTTGGGATGGGCGACGAGTCATTGTCCTTACTGTCGGACAATGACTCCTCGCTCTCGAGAATCTCATCCAATTCTAATCGTGTGAAGAGTGGATTAGGTGCTTCAGGGTTCCATGATAGTGACTCTGTTCCATTCATTGAATCCTCCAGTAGAATGGTGTCGATGTCCGATTCGTTACCGAGCATTGACCATAGCCTGTCCGAGGAGAACGGTATGAAGGGCCTCAAACAGACAGCTAGACAGCTGCAAATCCTCCATGATAAGGCCAGTGAAGAGAGAGATTTACGACTTTCTGGCGTTTCCTCTCCTTTGAGATACTTCCATGGGGCGGCATCCTGGAGTACCGAGTTTCCAATCTGGGCGATTCCCATTATGCTCCTCAATGCCTCTTTGAAACGCTGCCTCTCCATCGAATCGATCGCACTGGATATCTTCTCGTTGACCGAAACTATCGTTTCCTGGTGTGACTCATTATCATCAAATCTAGCAAGGGGGTTACCTCCATCGCTCTGCAGACGGTGGGCCAGGGTCATCACCCTGTGCACGAAATTTCCATATGTTCCAATTAGCTCATTATTAACCCTGTCAACATACTCATCCCACCTGAAATCTGTGTCATGGGTCTCTGGCATATTGATGGATAGGTAATACCGGAGTGCATCCGGGTCATACCTCTCCAAGTATGAAGGCAGCCATACGCCATGCCTGCGGCTCTTGCTGAATTGGCCACCTTGGAGCATCAGGTACTCGTTCGATGAGACGTTGTCCTCTAGGACCATCCCTCCCGGGTCTGAGACATGTGAAACCTCACTTGCATCCTTGGCATTGAGACCCATCAGTATTGCAGGCCAGATAATAGTGTGGAACGGGATGTTGTCTTTACCCATGAAGTAGATATGTCGGGGGCTCTCTCCTTCCTCTGGGACCAACCACCAATTCTTCCAGGCGTCAATTCCATCGTTATGCCCTGATGGTGCGGCGTATCGCTCTGCCCAAATTCTAGCACACGTGTAGTAACCCTGTACAGCCTCGAACCAGACATAGATTCTCTTTGTTTCCCATTCTTTTCCTTCTAGTGGGATCTCTATCCCCCACTCAATGTCCCTAGTAACAGCCCTGGGACGAAGGCCCATGTCAAGCCAGTTCTTGGACATGGAACGGACGTTAGCCTTCCATACCGATTTCCTCTCAGAAGAGTGTGCCTCCAGTGATTCCTGGAAGTCATTTAGTCTAAGGAAATAATGCTCTGTGTCCCTGACTTCAATCTCCGACTCACCATCTAACTTGGAGCGGGGGTCAATGAGTTCGTGAGCCTCGTAAGTGGCACCGCAAGAGTCACATTGATCCCCTCTAGCACCATCTTCTGAGCACGCAGGACACTTTCCCTCTACGTATCTATCCGGAAGGAATCTGACCCTTCCGTCATTGTTTACAGAGCAATACTGCTGCATAGACTTGCGCTCGAGAAATCCCGAGTCCAGCAACTGAGCGAATACCTCTTGCACGATTTCCTTGTGCATAGGATCGGTTGTACGATTGTACAAGGCTCCCCCAAATTCAACCCCTCTAGGATCCACAGGATTGACCCATGAGCAACCCAAGTCAGCGAGCGCCTGGGTGTTCACATCGTGATACTTGTCGACCACCTGCTGTGGGCTAATACCCGTCTCCTCAGCTGTAAGCGTGATTGGAGTTCCATGCTCGTCCGAACCGCTACACATCAGCACCCTCCTGCCTCGAGCACGCTCGTACCTATACTGTATATCGGCAGGGAGGCAGTTACCTGCAACATGACCAAGGTGAAGGGGGCCATTTGCGTATGGCCACGCCATGAAAATAGTGACGTACTCCATGTCTTAGCCCAAAAGGTCCGTCAAGTTAGATATTTATGTCATGTTCGCCCGGAACGGTATGGAGCCAAACGCTGTGGAAAGCCCAACCATACCTTTCTCAAGAGACGAAAACACTCCTAGAGGCATCAGAATTGGCTGATTACACTATGATGATTGCTTACGCCGTACTGGCGTTGGGTGCGTCCTTCCTGTGCAGCATTCTTGAGGCGGTGCTACTCTCTACGTCTCATGGCCACATTGTGGCCCTTAAGGACACACATGCGAAGGTCAGTGCCACGTGGTCAAAATGGAAGGATGACCCGGAGGGCCCTCTAACTGCAATTTTGACCTTGAATACAATTGCCCACACCGTTGGAGCGCTTGGAGTTGGTTCGGAAGTCGAGAATAACTTCGAAGGGGAATACGTGATTGCGGGATCTGCTGCAATTCTAACCATAGCAATACTGCTTTTGAGCGAGATACTCCCTAAAACGATCGGAGCACTGTACTGGAGAAAGATGACTGTTTCTTCCTACCACGTTCTTGGGTGGCTGATGTGGGTCCTCTGGCCAATAGTTGTAACCATCGAGTTAATGCGGGCACCATTCCCACAGGTAGAGACGGAAACTGTGACTCGTAACGAGCTGTCTGTTCTGGCAGATATCGCCGAGGAGTCTGATGTTATCGAAGAGGATGAGGAGGCGGTGATACAGAATCTTCTAAAACTGAGGGAGATGAGGGTTACCGAAATCATGACTCCGAGAGTTGTGATGACTTCCGTAAAGTCAACCGAGACTGTCAAAGAGGTCATGGAAAGGATACCAATAATGGTCCATGGGAGGATGCCTGTTTACGTCGATAGCGTCGACGAGATGTCCGGCTTGGTACTAAGGAGTGAGATTCTAAGGAGGGCTGCTGACGACGATTTTGATACTACTATGGGGGATCTATGTAGGGAACTAATCGCATGTGATGTTGATACATCTGTTGACAAAGCTCTCGACATACTGTTAGAGAACAAGGAACAGTTATTGATAGCCAAGGACCAATTTGGGGGGACTGCAGGACTTGTCACAATGGAGGACATTATCGAGACCCTTCTTGGGGTTGAGATAGTCGATGAGTCAGATCAGGATGCAATTGATGATGGGGTTCTCCACGAGGATATGCGCGAGCTAGCCCGCAGCAGGTACGATTCAGAGCCCGAACAGTGATTTCTCCGCTTTCATAATGAGCCTGGATGTCTAAGGCAACCAATAATAGAGTGGAGGCTCTTGATACACCATGCAGAAAGGTAAGCCACAATGGTGGGACGAGGCTGTTGATCACCTATCTGGAGACCCCCTACTCGGTAGTACGGTCGAATTGTATAGTGAAGAGTACTTGTCTGGACGTGGAGAAATATTCCAGACCCTGGTAAGAAGCATTGTTGGTCAACAGATTTCCGTCAAAGCTGCAGATACCATTCATGGACGATTGGAGCGACTGTGCGAGGAGATTAATGTGGAGTCTATCGCTTCCTGCACGCTTGAAGATCTAGCATCTTGTGGTCTATCGCTGAAAAAGAGCCAGTATATTCGTGGAATCGCTACAAGCGAAGTACCACTGCTACCAGAGGGTTTTGAGGAAATGGATGATGACTCGATCGCTAAACATCTAGTTCAATTCAAAGGAGTCGGGCCTTGGACTGCTGAGATGATGCTCATTTTCTCTCTGATGCGCCCAGATGTCCTGAGTCTGGGTGATCTGGGTGTTGAAAGGGGAATTCAAGGCCTAGTCCCAGGTGCAGTGACAAAAAAAGAGATGTTTGAGGTAGCTGAATCATGGCGCCCTTACCGTAGTGCGGCGTGTTGGTTCCTTTGGAGGTCGCTAGATCCAGTTCCTGTAGAATACTGAATGTTCAACTGTTTAGGCGCTTGAGTCATCATTCGACTCATTGTCCGACCACCAGCCCTGTGCCTCTGAGTAGTCTCCAAGCTGCTCGAGTCTCTTTAACCAGCCCTTGGACTCGGCAGACTTGCTGGTCTTAACCATCCAGACCCCTCCGTACAATGTATCCCAGAGCCCCAAGTCGTCCCTCTTGAATCGGTAGAACAGGTAGTCCAGTATCGGCGGCAATAGGAATACCAACGAGGTCGCCAGGAGAATCTGCCCACTCTGGCTTCCGAAACCCTCAGAGGTGGAGGTCAGGAACATGATTAGTCCTAGCATCACCATAGGGAATGTGAGTCCCTTTAGGAAGATGTATGACTGGTGGGGTGTAGCGGACTTGGCGGTTACGAAGGTTGTCCTGCTGATCCAGTTACCGACTGACCGACCTGTAGTATATGGCATGAAACCTAGGTTGAATCCAATCAGCAGCATTCCAAGTAGGAAGATGTAGGTTGGATCGAAGTAAGAGCCCCATGCGGTTAGTACTGTAAGTGGGACTGTCCACCCATATGAAACGATGAAGTCGGAGCCCCTCCTGATTACCTGCTGACTTCTAGAAGCCTCCACATAATCATCTGGCATGACCTTTGCAACGCGGACCTTCTTCTGTCTAGGTTCCCTTTTCTTCCTAGGTGCCCTCTTTCTCCTGGACCTCTTCTTCGACTTAACTGGCTCTGGCTCCGCTACGGTTTCGGCTGCCACGGGTTCGGGCTTGGCCTCTGGTTCAGCTGGAGCAACTGTGGTAGGCTCACCTGAATTTATCTGACCAGCCTTCTCCAAGAGACCCATTCAACCACCGTACCTGCTTGCGATTACCTTGTACAAATCAAAATCATTAGATTCAGTGAATGACTTCATGACTGCATCGGGCAGGTCTACAAGCAGTTCATTAACCATAGTGAAGAATTCGCCTCTTGATTCATTATCCGATGACTTTGGATCATTGCCGACGGTCTCGAATAACTTGAATCCTTCCGATTCAATGAATGCTAAAGTTTTGTCATCGGGTAATTGACCGAGTAGACCGTTCACGACAGTGAAGAAGTGGGAGAAGTCCTCATCATAGCTCCTGAAGCTCTGAATAATTCCATTCACAAACTCGTCGAAGTCTAGCGATCCAGAGTTATCCTTATCGGCGCTTTCGAAGAATTCCTGCATAGAGTCTAGATCCAGTTCGTCGATTTTCTCCACGGAAACCCCAGTCTTCTGCGCTACCCTCCCTACGAAGTCTGAATCATCCATGGCCTCGAGGAATTCTTCTAGTGACATCTCATTTTTACTCACTTCAGAGATTAATTCGACTGTTGGCTTTATTGAGGTTAAATCGTCTTGATCCTTCTTTCTTAGGACGATGATTTCCCGATCAAGATCGGAGCCGAACCGGTCGGCATACCTGTCCATCAGAGATTCTCCTCGGCCCGTGGAAATTCGGTCAATTCTGTTGTAAATGCTATCTCTTGAGTCACTCGATATAGAGGGGTTTGAAGACTTCCTCTTATTCCATACCGATTTGAAATCTGATGGTTGCTCGTCAGATTGACCTGGTGAATTGGCTGTTAGTGAATTAGCAGCGTCCAATAGATCCCCATCTGCCGATGGTTCTGGCATAAATCCAAACTGCGGAGTTGGGGGTTCGGAAGGAGCCGGTGGAATTTCGGGCAATGGTAAATCGGGTTCTGGCATAGGTGGCATGTCTATTCCAGGTGGAGGAGGCGGAAGTGGACTAGGTAGACCTTCTGAATCGGTTTCCACGTCGTCCAGTGGGTCATTCACGATTAGTTTGCGAAGTTCAACACTATTCAATATTCTGTGGCTTCGTAATTGAGATGAGTCAATTATTCACTTTTATGTTAAATTGGGCTCATTTGCATATCTCGGCCCATCCTTTCAGGCATAGAAACATAGCCATGGACTCCTGCACCTCTATTTCGTCCCCAAGCATAGGCTCGACCCTGTGTCCGGATATCTCCGCAGTTACGTCTTCGGCTAGGACCCGGACCTTGACTGTCCCGCCTCTGAAGGCAACTGCCTCCGTAAGGGGGTCGAATTTGTTCCTAGAGTCGGGATCTAGTCTTTCTAATGGTAATTCAGTGACTCGCAATCCCGATTTGCCATGCAGGCTACCGATCCACCTGATTACTCTCTTCGTGTCCACCGTGACGACCTCGTCGGTCTCTCCTGCCGTTCCAATCACTACAGAGGAGTCTCCCTTCACAAGTTCCCAGAATATGGGAGAGCATTTTGGCCCAAAAACCGAGAGGCTTGGATCCTTCTTTAGTCTGGAAACTTTATCCTCGTTATCTGCCTGATCTGCTAGTTCTACAATACTGGCCCTACTAGTGGATTTCAGATTTACTTGTGGTGAATTGGCTCTTGTAGTAAGAATGCCATGCAACTCATCGATTAAAGCGCCCTTTCCACTTGCACCGCTGGAAATAGTAGACAATTTTTCCAGAGTCGAGTCAATTCCTTGCAATGCCCTACGTCCCCATCCGGAATTGTCCGAGATTGTTGACTGGATGTCAATTCCCTCTCCCCTAATGTAATTCACAATCTCTCTTCTTGCATTAGAATCAAGATGGAGGAGGTTGGGATCTCTGAGATGGATATGGAACCCTCGATGCCCAGAGAATGTGAATTGAGCATACTTTTCTTTGAAACCAAATTCGGGCTCTAGGAATTCATTCCACAACCGCCAGGCCTGACTTTGTATGACTTCTATCATTGCTGGGAAGTCATTGTCTGATACGCCAGGTAGGTGATCGCCATCCAGGTCGAAAATGAGGTCAGCACCGAGCCAGCCCTTTTCTGCCATCTTCAATTTCGATGGGTCTTGGTAGTATGCAGTGCTATGAAAGCATGAGTGCGGAGATCTACTACGAAGGTAAGAGTGCAGTGATTTCTTGTCGGAGAAAGCTCTGTGTCTATCTGGGGGTGCGCCACCCCAAGGGATGAACATCCATTCCCTGGTTCGCAGTCTTGGTGGAGTCCAAAGGGATTCTGCAGAAATGGAGTCATAATACTCGGAGAATCGTAATGCGAACCTGCTCCAGCCCCCCGCCATGAGGCAAAAAGAGGGGCGAGGGCCATAAGTTTTCAATCAGCCAAGTTTTAGTCCGCCGACTTCCTTCCCATCCGTAGAAGGGGAGGCGCCGGTTGACTCGACGTATGCCTCCCAGCAAACGTACTCATTGTCGAGAACAATTGCCTCGGAGAACTTGAGGGCCTTGCCGGTGATAGCGCAAACCGGTCCGAGTTGCCCTGAAGCAGTAGAGAGCTTGGAGGAGTCGGGCATGAGCGGTCCTCTAGGGAAGACCATTTCATTATTGCGCGGAGAGGTGTTGACGAAAAGCCATTTCAACTCCAAACTACGCGCAATAGACATGATTGAGTCCGAAATGAAAATTCGCATTGGCCATTCACCCGATCCAGATGATGCTTTCATGTTCCATGCCTTGACTCAGGGGCTGATAGATACAGCAGGGAGGTCGTATGAGCATGTATTGGTGGATATTGATACTCTGAACCAAGAGGCGAGAAATGGCAACTTCGAGGTTTCTGCGGTAAGCATACATTCGTATCCTAACATTTCCGAGGATTATGCCCTGATGAATTGTGGTGCGTCGATGGGAGAGGGATATGGGCCAATACTCATCTCAAATAGGGAAATGAGCATCGAGGAAGCAAAGACTCGAGTTATCGCTGTTCCTGGTAAGAGCACCAGTTCATACCTATCCCTCATTCTGGCTTTGGGAGATGTACAAGTCAGGGAAGTGCCCTTTGATAAAATTCAGCCAGGTGTCCTGAGCGGTGAGTTCGAGGCTGGGGTAATTATTCACGAAGGACAGCTCACATGGTCAAACGAAGGAGCGTTTATGGTCATAGACCTAGGAGTTTGGTGGAATCAGAACACTGGACTCCCATTGCCACTTGGTGGGAACGTTGTAAGAAGGGACCTGGGTGCAGACATTTGCAGAGAGATTTCTAATGACATTAGGAAGAGCATAGAGTATTCCCTATCAAATCCAGATTTGGCTTTACAGGATGCAATTAAGTGGGGGAGAGGGATCGATGAGGACACAAACGAAGAGTTCGTTAGGATGTATGTGAACGATAGGACAATTGACTATGGGGAAGAAGGGCGTGAGGCAGTGAGGCAATTTCTCGAAAGGGGGCAGGAAGTTGGTCTGGTCAGGTCTGACTTCGATGCGAGAAGGATGGAATTCATTGGGGCTGATGAGTAATGGCAGAAAGACCAGATGTAAGCGAGTTCGGTTCTGTTGACCCTGCACCGCCCAGCGACGGTTTGGCAGTAGGGAAGCTAAGGGCTAGTCTGTGCGATGAAGAGGAGCGGATGTTCCAACGGATGAGGGCCCTATTCGCTCTGAGGAACAAGGGGGGAAAGGAAGCTGTGGAAGCTTTGGCGGCTGCATTTGACTCCTCATCTGCACTATTGAAGCATGAAATCGCATATGTTTTGGGGCAGATGCAGGATGACCATGCAGTTCCACATCTGATCGAAAGATTGGAGGATATTGAAGAGGATGTCATGGTCAGGCACGAGGCTGCAGAGGCTCTGGGAGCTATTGGGAACAGAGTCGCTATGTCAACATTGGAGAAGTTCGTAGAGGATGACGAGATTGTTGTAGCAGAATCATGCGAGGTGGCAATTGATTTGCTTAACTGGGTTTCTAGTGATAGGCTAGACTACTCTGATTAATCTGATTTGAACCAACTTGGCTCCGACTCCATCTCGCATACTTCTTCAAGGAAAACTTGTAGTCCTTCTATCGAGGTCTTGTCGAGAATATTCGAAACTTCTGATTCGTAGTACATGGCCACCCTATCCTTAGGTAGAGCTATCTTTTGTGAGGCAATTGACACTACTTCTGACTTGTAATTTTCTTCGTTTAGAAAAAGTTTGTAGCTACTTAGCATAGATTCTCTGGCCTCATTGACAAAAACTGGGGGGGAGTCCTTTCTAGTTGCGAATACTCCGAAAACCATCGGTAGCCCTGTAATTTTTGTCCACTCACTTCCCAAGTCCATCCGAACCAACTCTGGGTTGCTGATTGCGGCCGATAAAGCCCTGTCGCCGATAATGAGCGCCCCATCGCATTCACTCAGCATGGATTCAATGTCTGGCCCCATGGGGACCAGTTTTGGGTCAAGGCCCCTCTTTGCCAAAATCCACTTCATTAGCATATTAGATGTCGAGGAATCAGAAGGCAGTGCGATATCACGCATTGATTCGACGGATCTGTTACCAAAGAGTATCACCGACCCAACAGATTCTCTGCCCACTATCCCTATGTCCCTTAGTAGACTCAGTTCATTGCAATTGGTTGCATAATCGGCAGCTGGTATGGGAGCAGTGATGCAATCTCTTCTAATGAGGTGCCCAGTTAACCACGAAGGCGGAGCAGCCAGAATCTGCCAATTGTGACTGATAGCATGGAAGATTGGGTCGCAATTGATGAACGAAACTCTGCCAAGGACCCTCTGCCAGGACATTCTCTCACTGACCTATGATTGGGAGTGCCTGCGATTGAATGAGTGGCTTCGAAGAAATAGGTTGGAATTGTGAGTATGTGGAGTTCCTTTTCACTGGTTCTTGACCTGCTTCCTCGATTAATCTGGCTAGCTTATCTCTATCGTAATCGACACTCGTGGTGCTCCCTGCGTCGTGCATTATCTCCTCGTGGCCAACAGTACCATCGATATCATCGGCACCTGCGTTGATAGCAATCGAAGCCAGATTATCCCCGATGTTCATCCTGTAAGCCTTGATGTGTGGGATGTTATCTAACATAATTCGAGATAGTGCAATAACCCTGATTATCTCTTCTCCTGATGCTAGTTTGGCTTCTGGGAGTCTTGTATTGTCCTCCAGGAAAGGATACGGTACGAAGCACTGGAAACCGCCGGAAGTGTCCTGTTGAGTCCTGAGTATGTCGAAGTGGGTCATTCTGTCCTCGATAGTTTCGATTGTACCGAATAACATTGTACTGTTCGTGGGAATACCCAGCTCGTGAGCAATCGCATGTATCTCCAGATATTCCAGTGACTTCTCCTTGCCCATGCATATACGATCCCTGATCGAGTCGACCAAAATCTCAGCCCCACCACCTGGCAGGGAATTTAGGCCTGATTTCTGCAGACGCTTGAGTGTCTCCCTAATCGAAAGTCGGGATCTAGAGGCAATGTGCTTAACTTCGACTGCAGTAAGAGACTTGATGCTGATTTCCGGGAAGTGTCTCTTTGTCATCTCATAAATTTCCGAATAATGTTCAATTGTCCATTGTGGATGCAGTCCGCCTACGGCATGCACCTCATCGATTACTCCGTGATATGGCTCGATCCTTGAAACGAACTCCTCGGGTGAAAGAGAGTAGGCATCGCTATGTCTTGGGCCCTTTCTGAAGGCGCAGAAACGGCAAGCAAGGGTACAAATGTTCGTTGTGTTAACATGTAGGTTTTCGTTGAAGAATACATGATCCCCGAATCTGGATTGTTTGATCATCCGTGCTAACGCGGTTAGGCCGGGGAGGTCTGAGTTCCTGTGTAAATCTGAACCAATGTCCTTTGCGATCCTGCCCCCATCTACTAGTGTCTCGAGAGTATGTGATAGCAATGGGTCGTTTTTCACAGAAAGTGGAATACGGATAGTGGCCAGGTTAGCCCGCCAATCTCCTCCTACATTAGATTGGATTAGCATCTATGACCAACGCGAGTAAATGGTATGATTTGAATCACTCTACTGGGTAGTTTGAAAAATACATTGAAAACTATCAATAGCCCTACTCAGAAATTCCTTTTGTGGGCGGGTCCGTGGAAGACAGAATTTCCGAATTAAAAGAAATGGCGAGGCTGTGTAGAATTGATATTGTTAAGATGACTCATGCAGCAAACGCGGGCCATCCCGGTGGTTCACTATCTGCTATTGACAGCATGGTGGCCCTGTATGGCACCATCATGAGGTTCGATACGAGCAATCCTGATTGGGATGATCGTGACAGGTTTGTGATGAGCAAGGGGCATGCAAGTCCAGCGATGTATGCTCTTCTTCATCAGATGGGAGTTCTCGAAGAAAGCGATCTAATGTCATTCAGGACCTTGGGCTCGGTTTGCCAGGGCCACGTAGATATGAATTGGACTGAAGGGGTGGATTTTTCCGCTGGCAGTCTCGGAATGGGCCTGTCTTTCGGGCTTGGTTGCGCTTTATCCGCTAGGATGGATGCCAGCGAAAGGCGGATATGGGTAATGCTCGGTGATGGGGAAACCCAGGAAGGTCAAGTTTGGGAGGCAGCGATGGCGGCAAATTATCACAATGTCAATAATCTAAGGGTGATAGTTGATAGGAACAGGATACAGAATGATGACTTCATGGAAGTACAAATGGAGATTGGAGATATAGGGGCTAAGTTTGAGTCCTTTGGATGGAGTTCACGTGAGGTAGACGGGCATGATATGTCTGAACTAGTTGAGGCTTTGCAGTGGACAGAAAATATCGATTCCGGGCCCATTGCAATAATTGCAAACACTACCAAAGGAAAGGGGGTTTCTTTCATGGAGGACAATCCCGAATTCCACGGAAAGGCGCCGAATAATGAGGAGTTGGGAATTGCCTTGGAGGAATTATCATGAGTGCTCCATCAATTGGAGGGGCTTCTCGTGATGGATATGGTAAGGCACTACTTAGGCTATCAGACGATCCCCGAGTAGTGGTATTGGAAGCCGATCTAGGGAAGTCAACGAAATCTTGTCACTTTCGTGAAGAGTTCCCTGAAAGGACATTTTCGATGGGGATTGCAGAGCAAAATATGATGCTCGTTGCTGCAGGAATGGCCTCCTCTGGAAAGGTCCCCTTTGCAAGCACATTCGCAATTTTCACTGAGAGGGCATTCGAACAAGTACGTAACGGGATTGCGAGACCAGGTCTGAATGTGCACATATGTGGAAGCCACGGCGGAATACACACGGGCACTGATGGAAGCAGTGCACAGTCAATAGAAGATTTATCCATTTACCGAACAATACCGAAAATGACTGTCATTCACCCATGTGATGATTTATCTGCGGAGGAGTTGACTGTTCAGCTGTTGGGCATATCGGGGCCATCATACATGAGAACTGCAAGGAATAAAGTTCGCAGAATGTATGATGACCAAAGTAAACTGGGTTTGAAAATTGGAGTTGGTTCGATCCTAGAAGAAGGGAGTGATGTTGCTATTATTGCATGTGGAGTAATGGTAGAGCAGGCTCGCAATGCAGCATCTACACTTGCCAATGATGGTATCGAGTGCACTGTAGTGGACATGCATACAATCAAACCGTTAGATACTGAATTGCTCGCAATTCTCTCGGAAAGATGTGGGTGCTTTGTCTCTGCGGAGGATCACTCTGTTATTGGTGGGCTCGGGGGAGCACTTTCGGAGTGGATTACAACGAGCAAAACAGTCCCATTGGAGATGGTTGGAGTCAGGGACAGATTCGGAGAAAGCGGAGGCACATCTGAGCTAATGGAGGAAGTGGGATTGACGAGTGAAGCGATATGTCAAGCGGCGAGAAACTCGATAAACAGGAAAAACTCCTCTTGAGCGAGTCCTGAATGGGGTTCATTTGATACGTCATTTGAATCCGAGAATTCTTCATATGCCCGACCCGGAGGCTGTTAGGCGACTTCTAGAGGGGGAAATCGACCCCGTCGAAATAGAGGATGATTCTGCACTCTATTCAATGGCCGAGAGAATATACGGCAGCGAGGCTCTAGAGGAACTAGGCGTCCAAGCGCCAGAAATTGGTGTCTTGCCAACTGTGGGAGATTTTGGATTGATTTCTGATGATGTTAGCCTCCCTGATTTCGTTCCAGAAATCTCTGAAATGAAGGGCAGCGATGTTGGAACTAGGGCAAGAAGGCGTTGGTTTGTATTTTTTACTGGCTTTGCTGGAATGATTGTGACGATTTTCAATATGGCAATAGGAATGGGTGCTGCTCTATGTTCTGTTGGAGTGGCCAATATGAGGGAAATCTGCAATGATGATTTCGGTCAGACGAAAGTTGTATGGACGGAGGGTTATACCTACGATCGGTTGCATGAGGTAGACTCTTGGGTTAAGCCAATGAGCGAGATCCTGATTGGTGATCTGGTTCTAATTGTGATTTTCACCGTCTTTTCTGTCTTCGGGTTACTCTCGAAGAAGAAGTAACTAGTACATCCTAGCAATATACTGCTTCTTTGTAGTATTATTGCCAGAGACTAGGCATTTCATTGGTTCTGCAAAGGACTCATCGCACTCTCCCAATAACGTCAATCCAGTCTTCTTCTCAAGTATCTCCGCGTCAGAGTCATTTCCATCGAATGCAATTTCGTAAACTACCCCATCGCTAACTATGGAGTCGAGATTTTCTTTGGAGTATAGATCATCGATCGGGAATTCCTGAACAAGTTCAGAAACGACCGAATTGGCCCTCTTTCTCAGTTCGTCTGAAACCTCGGAGAGCAAATCTAAAATTTTCTTAGGCGCATCTTCCAAATCAACCTCGACCTTGCCACCGGTCCTCAGAGTAGCGATGCAAGTGTTCGATTTTAGGTCCCTCGGACCCAGTTCGATGCGGATAGGGGCCCCCTTGATCTCCCAGTCATAGTGCTTCACTCCAGGTCTGACATCCCTAGAATCTACTGTTGCCCTAAGGCCGCTGGAATTTAGGTCTGCGGCTAGCGACTCGACCGCTGGCACGACATTGTCATCTGAATGAGAGGCCACTGGCATTACAACAACTTGGAATGGCGCTATCGATGGTGGCATTACCAGGCCTTTGTCGTCTCCATGCATACCTACCACTGCTCCCAAAAGCCTCTCTGACATTCCGAATGTTGTTTGATGGCACATTCTTGTCTCTCCATTGGAGTCTTCGTATGAAAGATCGAAGGCTTCGGCCCACTGATCCCTATAGTGATGGTATGTAGCGACCTGCAAAGTCCTCCCGTTTGGCATCACAACATCGGCAGCCTTGGTGTACCATGCACCGGGGAAGGTGTCCCAAACAGGCCTCTTTGATACCAATGATGGGAGGCATAGTTCATGCATGATTCTCTGGACCATTTCTGCGTCCTCCTGAATCTGCATATCGGCTCCATGCTGATCGGCATGTACCGTATGAGCTTCGAAGAAGTGAATCTCCCTAACCCTGATGAATGAGCGGGTCTGCTTAGTCTCGTACCTGAAGGTATTGACAATCTGGAATGTCTTTAGTGGCAAGTCTGCATGACTTCTAACCCATAGGGAGAACATAGTGTACATTGGGGTCTCAGAGGTTGGTCTAAGGAACATTGGAATCTCCAATTTATTTTCCCCCCCATGAGTAACCCAGTATACTTCTTTCTTGAACCCAGACTCCTCTTCATCTATTCGTAGATCAGAGGGGTCTACACCAGCCTCTCTAGCAGCCTTCAGCCTGGAAACTAGTTTGTTCTCTTTGTCTAGTAGGCCCTCGGGAACCAATAGAGGGAATCGATACTCGTTATGCCCGGTGCGCGTCATCTCGTCTCTAGCCAATTGGTCGATTAGGCCCATCGCTGAAAGCCCGTATGGCTTCCATACGTCCATGCCTTTGATGGGATACCTCTTATCCACAAGGTCGGCTATCTCGACTATTGCAGGATACCATGAATTGAAATCTGACTTAGGAGGAATCCCCCTCTTAGCCTTGGAATGTTTCGCCACGTTCTTTTCCCATATGGAGTAGTGCTTGAATGATTCGTTTTGACCAGAGACTCAGTTTGTAGAGATTATGACCTCGATTGAGTTACACAAACATGACAAATCCGGGATGCTTTCCACATCGCCATTTGAGTGTACAATCCTGCCTCTTTTCTTAGAGTCGCCATTGGCTTCATCGAGTAAATTAGCAACTACGGCTTCTAGATCGTTCTCGGAGATGAGATTCCTAGATTTTGAGATTAGCGTTTCTTCCTCTACTCCGACCTCTAGTTTGAATGCAATTCTTCTTGATCCTCCTACATGATCCTTTAGAGCCCGGAGATGTTTCTTTGTTGCTCGGAGATCGATATTCCAATTGTCCCCACCACTGGGAGTTTTTCCATCTATGTATTCTGGTTCATAGTCCAATACTGCGGCTGCATGCACCCAGAATTCTGGTGCTGGAATAGATTTTGCAAGAAGTATTGATTCATCTAGCATACCCTTTGGAGATTTGGCTAATCTAACGTCAGGCAATTGAAACGTAGGATTGCTCGATGTATTGCCGACCAAGCACACCACTTCATGCCCCATTCTATGCAGATGCTCTGCTATTGCCCAACCAGTTCTACCGGTGGAAGTATTGACGATGCTTCTTACTGAGTCGATAGGTGCTGAGTTTCCGCCAAGTGTTACAGCGACCCTCTTGCGATTTTGCAGTCCCCTATTTGTGATATTGCAGAATTGTGCAACAATTTCTGTCGCACTCGGTTGTTTCATCCTACCCTCCGAGGGTTCATCCAACAGCACTTCCACCCCTAGACCTTCCAATGATGAAAGTAGATCTGTTGTTACTGCGTCATGGAACAAATCGTTATGCATTGATGGTACAAACATCATTGGGATTCCACGACCAGATGCTGCAGAAAGAGACATCATCAAGGGCGAATCGAGCAAGCCATGAGTGAATTTAGCAATTGAATTACGAGTAGCAGGAGCGAGGATTAGTCCGTCAAAATCGCCCAATTGAGACATTTCTGGGTCCCATTCGGTGATTACCTGGTCTCCTGAACCCCATGACAAGGCAAGTGGTGAAATTACCTGCTCTGCAGACTTGCTCATTATTGGATAAACGTATGCTCCATGCCTTCTAAGCTCCCTTGCTAACTTAATTGACTCTGATGCGGCAATTCCTCCGGAAACAGCGAGAATGACCCTTTTTCCTTCCAGGCTAGAACCCTTCTTGGTGACGCCGGTATCCTCACTCACGTACTCGCTATTGGTGGGTCATTGATGAGGGCGTCGATATGGTTACAATGCTTCGAGGGCGATAGAAATCCCCATCCCTCCGCCGATACACATAGATGCGATGGCCCTGTGATTGCCGGTTCTATGCAATATGCTAGCGGCTTTGCAAGTTATTCTTGCGCCTGATGCACCCAGTGGGTGCCCTATTGCTATGGCGCCTCCATCAATATTCACGGTGTCTGGGTTCAGGCCTAACTCCCTGATGCAGGCAATACTCTGAGACGAAAATGCCTCATTTAATTCGAATACATCGATGTCAGAAACACCCCATCCGGCTCTCTCGAGAGCTAGTTTGGTTGAGGATATGGGTCCAAGACCCATAAATTCTGGATGGCAACCGGTCACCGCTCCAGATACGATCGAAGCAATTGGCCTTAGTGAGTGGGACCTTGCAAACTCTTCACTACAAATTAGCGAGAATACTGCTCCATCAGTAAGTGGCGATGATGTCGCTGCTGTAACTGATCCCCCTTCGACAAATGCCGGTTTTAGGTTTGACATTGATTCGAGGGTAGAATCTGGCCTGATACAATCGTCTTGGGAAAATTCACTGCCTTTGGATGCANTGGAGACCAAACTNNTCCTTGAAATTCCCATNTGAATAAGCCTTTACTGCCTTGATATGGGATTCGAGGGCGAATTCTTCCTGNTCTTCCCTAGAAATTTCATACAGATCTGCAACGTTTTCAGCGGTTATTCCCATGTTGATGTATGCTTGAGGNAGTTCTTTCTCCAGAGTCGGGTTTGGACTCCAGTTGAATCCCCTTCTTTTGANTCTGGACATGGACTCAATCCCNCCACACAAGAAGCAATCTCCCCANCCTGCAGAAATCTGGGCCGATGCCGCAAGAATTGCCTGCATTGATGACCCGCATAGCCTATTGATGGTAGAACCAGGAACTTCTGGAGGGAAACCACCAAGAAAGGTCATCAGACGGCCGATGTTGTAACCTTGTTCCCCCTCTGGATAAGCACAACCCACTATGATGTCGTCGATTTCATGTGCTTCGATTGACGAATTACGCATTAGTTCGCGTATTACTTGTCCGGCAAAGTCATCGGGCCTCACGCCCGAAAGTGAACCTCTGTGTGCCTTGGTAAATGGGGACCTCCTCCAATCGACAATTACCGACCGCACGAGCCCTCCTTTGGAGTATGGCCCATAACGGTTCCCGGAAGGCGACTCATCGAATGACCGTGGGGTTCTTGAATAATCGACATCGAGGTCACTATATGATTAGGGAATGCTCGATGCATGGATATTTTTCCGATGACGATCTTTGTCCTGCATGCAACTCTGAGGGCAAGTTCATATTGAGCACTAGAGAAAGGGACGGGATGGCAAGAAAACTGGCACTCGTGCTAAGACACGCACCAGAGAAGTTCGATTTGGAAATGGACATCAACGGTTGGATAGACGTAAGGGATATTGTTAGGAAATTCAAGGAAGGGGGAAGGAGGCCGCAACATTGGCTAAGGCCTCACCATCTTAGAGCGATTTCTGAAACTGATACCAAGGGGAGGTATGAAGTTCGAGGCAATATGATGAGGGCAACATACGGCCATACAGTAGAGATCGAATTGGATCTTCCGTCGAATGACATCCCAGATTCTCTTTACTATCCATCTGATCCAGCCGAGGCCGAGAACTTAGTTGAAGTAGGAATAAGCCCCGGTGATCGCTCCCATGTACATCTCTCTGCTTCAATAAGATACGCAGCAGAGGCTGGCAGAGTGCACCACAATTCCCCTGCAATAATCGAAGTAGATACGGCAAGAATGGTGGCATCTGGAGAGACTATTTGGCATGCTGGCGTTACTGTTTTTCTCACAGACAGCGTAGCTGGCGAGTACTTGTCAATAGTGGACGAAGATGACCCAGAGCTCTCCTTGCTAAGGGAGACTTGGGTGGAAGAAGAGTAGTCAGAACTCACCGCAGACCGGGCAGAACTGTAAGTCACTGATTTTTTCCGCTCCGCAGGAGTGACACTCGCCAGTTTTAGTAACTGGTTTCACATCGGAATTGTTCTGTTCTCTGACAGCCGACTCTCTTTCTACGAATGGTGAAGACGTAGAGCTTTCCAGGCTACTGAGAACCTCACGATACCGAACTACTTCCGAAATGGCAATCTCAATCTGCAGTAATCTTCTGTCCCTATCGGTTTTGTCTTCGATTGAAGACGCGATAGCTAGTTCTGACTGCAGCCAGCGCTGGAACCTTTCAAGTTCGGCAGTGTCAATCACATTATTTCCAGAGAGCACTATGCGTTAAACTGTATGTTGTCATTTGAAAATGTTAGAATACGTGTCTCTAGACCTTGGGGTCGGAAATGGGACTCAGGGTAGCAATAAAATTAGGAGGGGGCCTAATTACTGACAAGGGTTCTATGAAGAAATTCGACCAAAAGGCCGTTGAAAAGGTTGTGGACTCGCTAAGTTCTGTTTCTGAATTGGGGGCTTCAATCGTGCTGGTTCACGGAGCTGGCTCTTTTGGACATCTGCTGGCAAAGAAATGGGGGATTGCTAATGGATTCAATATTCAACTGGAGAAGGAGCAGTTGGAAGCAGTAAGAGAAATTCGTTCAGATATGAGGGAATTAAATGCCCTGATCATAGGAAAGATGGAAGAAAGAGGTTTGGAATGCATTGGCTATCCCCCCTCTGATTGGGCCAGGGGCACTGGAGCACTTTTTACTGGGGATGTTTCAATATTCGAAAGGGGTAGTAGACAGCCAATTCCTGTAACATTTGGTGATGTTGTTGATACTGAGGACGAGTCTAGGTTTGGTATATTGTCAGGAGACGATTTGATGCTACGTTTGTCTACTGAATTAGAAGTCACGCATAGCATTTTTCTCATTGGGGATTCTGAGGGAGTTTTGACTGGCCCTCCAGCAGAAAGAGATTCTGAATTGATTACGCATTTAGGATCTGAAACCAAAATTAAGGGGGAGCATGATGCAGAAATCGATGTTACTGGGGGGATTGGATTGAAAATAGAAAGGGCTCTCGAGATTGCAAAGGTAGTGGATGAAGTGTGGATAATTGACGGTAGAGAACCAGATAGAGTTCTTGAATTATTGACATCCGGGGAAACTACAGGGACTAAGATTCTGAACGGTTGAGTCTTCATATACACCTCTCCCCCCCAAGTGTATTGATGGTCCCTGACATTATCGAATTAGGAGATCACGATGAGGTTCAGTCAGAGATGATGGCTGAAATGTGCTTGATTGTAGATAAAGACGATAATGTCATTGGTTCAGATACTAAACATTCCTGTCATTGGGGCAGTGGGATAAGGCATCGAGCCTTCAGTGTACTAGTTTTTGATTCTCAGGGCAGACTTCTGATTCAGAAAAGATCTGTTGAGAAAATTACATTTCCAGGAGTATGGGCCAACACCTGCTGTAGTCACCCTTTGGATATGAATTCAGAAAACGACGGTTCGGAAGGAGTGGAGAATGCAGCTAGGAGGAAACTGGACCAAGAGCTAGGGATTCCATTACAGATCTCAGAAACCTGGTCCTTCCACCACATAGGGAGGATGGAATATTCTTGCAGGTGGGACAAAGATTGGATTGAGAGGGAGATAGATCACATCATGGTAGTTCATGCCGATACCGATGTTAATCATAATGAAAATGAAATCTCAGATGTCCTCTGGGCCGATTCAGTAGAAATTAGCAGAATGATGCGTGGAGAAGGGGATTGGCGAGATGAGGTCGTTGCCCCGTGGTTCAGATTAATTTGGGAGAAATTTGCCATGCCCCACGATTGTGATCCAAATTCCATGGCAAGTTCGATAAATGAGGATATAATCTACTGCGGGGAAGTAGGCATGGATGGAGAATCAGTCAATCCCGGTCAGACTCTTCTAGATGCCCTCTCTGACCATCGAGACAGAGTAGAACAAGAGATAATGGCAAGCCTAGGAAAAATGGAGCAAAATAATCTCCATGGAGCCATGACTCACCTGTTCAAAGGAGGAGGGAAGAGGTTGAGGGCAATTCTTCCTAGGCTCGTTGGAGAGGCCGTAGGTGGTGCGAATGATGGGCACTATACACTAGGGGCATCGATAGAAATTATCCACAACTTTACGTTAATTCACGATGACATCATTGACCAAGATCCAATACGGAGAGGACTGGACGCGGTTCATGTACAGTACGACGATGCCACTGCAATCAATGCTGGCGATGCAATGCTGGCAGTAGGATTCGAAATACTAGCAGAGTCAGAAGATATTCCAGAGAATCGACTAAGCCACCTTATTCGTTCGATTGGTGAGATGGTTAGGAAGGTTGCAGAGGGACAACAAGAAGATATTGAATTTGAGACTCGAGAAAAGGTGACCGAACAAGACTACATTGATATGATCGCAGGAAAGACTAGTGCGATGTTCGAGACATGTGCCAGAACAGGAGCGATACTAGGAAAGGCGGATCAAGAGACAGTGGAAAATATGGCAAAATGGGGTCTTAATCTCGGATTATGCTTCCAATTGATGGATGACCTAATCGACATCACGGGAGACACCGAAACTCTGGGTAAGCCTGCTGGCTCTGATATAGTTCAGGGGAAGATGACTCTTATTGCAATACATGCAAAGGATAGTGGAGAAGATTTGCCAAATTTCGACAGTGTGTTTGGTTCTGGAGACTCAGATGCTGAAAAATTATCGAAGGCTGTATCGGAATTGGGGATGTCTGGATCGATAGAATATGCAAGAAGCAGGGCAATGCACCACCATTCTTTGGCTCACGAGTGTCTCGACGCCCTACCTAGTTCGCAAGCAGTTGAGGTCCTAAGAGAGTTGACTGACTTCCAATTGATTAGAATCAGCTAATCAATCGGTGTATTGGGACTCGCCGGGAATATCTTCTTTCAGTCCCTTCCTCTGTCTAATCTCACTCACTATCTTGTGGAAGAGTTCTGGGGGCACTTGGTCATATCCGGCATTCTCAGTATTCCAAACAGCCCTTCCTTGCGTTGCAGCCCTAATGTCATTTGAGAATCCGAATGATTCGGCGACCGGCATCTTTCCAATCACACATGTAACATCGTTTTCTACTGGCATGTCTTCAATCACTCCTCTTCGGGTGATTAATTGCCTGGTAATCCCCCCGGCCCACTCAGTAGGGGCATCTATCCTAATTTTCTGAATCGGTTCGAAGAGCACCGAATTGGCCCTCAGTAGGGCACCCTTCATTGCATTCCTTACTGCCGGGATCGTCTGAGCGGGTCCTCTGTGTATTGCATCCTCGTGTAACTTTGCGTCTACAAGTCTAACCATGACCCCTGTTAGTGGCTCGTCGGCTATTGGTCCCTTCTTGCATACGTCGTTAAATGCCTCAATGATCAGTTCCCTTGTTTCGTGGAGGTTCTGAATACCCTTTGTATCGTTGACGAGGACTGTAGTGGCATTGATGGCGTATATCTTCCTCATCAGATCCTTATCCATTCCAAGCTCGCCGAACTTATTGCCGACCTCCTTGGCATCCTTGGTCCTAACCGGTCCGTCCCCCAAATCGCCCTCTCTCAACGCACTGATGACATTCTCTGGAAGTTGCTCCACTTCCACATAGAATCTGTTGTGCCTGTTAGGGGACTTGCCCTCGAAGGGCCTGCCCTTGTTGTCACTGCCTATAGACTCCCTGTAAACTACTATCGGATTACTCTGGTTTACTTTGATGCCCTGTTCCTCCTCCAGTCGATAAATCGTTATCTCGAGGTGAAGTTCCCCCATGCCAGAGAGTAGCGCCTCACCAGTCTCATGGTTTGTATCCACTGAAAGAGATGCGTCTGATTTGGCCAGACTTCGTAGTGCGCCGATGAATTTGGGTAAATCCTTCATTGATTTTGGCTCAATTGCCACCGTAACTACGGGCTCAGAGTAGTGCCTTATTGCCTCGAATGGGGTCTCGTCCTTGTCCCTTGTAATTGTGACGCCTGCGGCAGCGCTCCTCACTCCGGTCAATGCCGCAATGTTGCCTGCTGATACTCCGGGAACCTGGATCCTGTCGCCACCCACCATCATGCTAACCTGCTGAACGCGCTCGGCCTTGCCGGCACCACTTGCCCAAACTGTCTCTCCCTGCTTGATTGTGCCCGAGTACACTCTTCCGACGGCAACCTCGCCTGCATGGGGGTCCATCCAAATCTTCGTAATCATCAGGGAAAGTGGCCCATCTGCGTCGCAATTTATCATTGTCTTGCCTACTTCTGAATCAAGATCTCCCTGCCAGATATTGGGAATCCTGTATTCCTGAGCAATTAACGGGGACGGAAGTTTTTCCACTGCCATATCGAGCAAAACTTCGTGCACTGGTGCCTTCTTTGCCAGTTCCTTCTGTTGCTCATTGTTACAATATTCGAAAATCTCAGGGAAGTTTACGCCAGTCTTCTGCATAAAAGGGACAGTGATCCCCCAATTGTGGTATGCAGAACCGAAAGCAACTGTGCCCTTCGCGACGTCGACTTGCCAATCGGTCTTGTGCTGTTCGGGTGCGAAGGTCCTAATCAGATCGTTTACCTTCATTATTTGCTCTTGAAACCTAGCCATCATATCCTCTGGAGTTACTTGGAGTTCGTTGATTAGTCGGTCCACCTTGTTGATGAAAAGGACTGGTCGCACTTTCTCCTTCAGGGCCTGCCTGACCACAGTCTCCGTTTGAGGCATTGCCCCCTCTACAGCGCAGGTAAGGATGATGCATCCATCGACAGCCCTCATTGCTCGAGTTACGTCGCCTCCAAAATCTACGTGACCTGGCGTGTCGATCAGATTAATCAGATAGTCTTCCCCATTAACGCCATGAACCATGGATGCGCTGGCGGCATTGATTGTGATGCCTCGGGCGCTTTCTTGGTCATCGAAGTCCAATACTCGAGATTTTCCTGCTAGCTCTTCGGACATCATTCCAGCCCCGGCGATCAAGTTGTCCGATAGCGTAGTCTTGCCGTGGTCAATGTGGGCAGCAATAGCTAGATTCCTTATTCGCTCACGAACGTGCATTACCTCTGTAGCGCGCTTAATGTTGTCTTCCTTACGACCCATATTCTCACCCTGTATTTTTTCCGACCTGAAAACGGTTCATAAAGACAATTGAGCAGTTTCAGGGAATGGGATTAATTGGGATAAATAACGACTCATCGGGCGGACGCTGCAATTCGCTCTACCTCGTGCCTCTTCCCTACTGCGAAAGAATTGACATCACCCTCTGATGCCTTTGATATCTCTGAGATGATTCCTTCAGTAAGTGACTTTTTGCTCTTCATTGTTGCAGAAGCAGAACCTATAGCAAGGTTTCGAAGTGCTACATCAAGCCTTCTGCTTGGTGAAGAGTCGACTGCTTTTGGCTGGCTGACGGCCCCAATTCTTACTCTGGTAGTCTCCTCACAAGGAGCTGCTTCAGTTATTGCATCAATGAATGTCTGAAGTGGGTTTGCACCACTCTTAGCATTGATTCTGTCAAATGCCTCGTCGAGAGATTTAGCACAGTATTGCTTCTTTCCGCTGTACTTGCCCGATCTCATTAGATTATTGATGAATCTCTCAGTAACAGAGAGGTCTTGCTTGCCGAACCATGCATTGGCATGACGTCCTCCGGTATGAGGGGCACCAATCATCTTCAGATTGACATATCGAGAAATTCCTGGATCGCTGCAAACCACCTCGCTTGCATCCCACTTTCCAAACACCATCGTACCAATACCGGCAATGGGTGCCTCGGTATTTTCAGTCTGGACTTCGGACTCGACGCTATTTTCTGAATCTTCCATTTGAAATCACCTCAGCGAACTGGTTTCTCCTTTCGACCTCTTACCATTTCGTCTAGTGAAACTCCATTGACCTTGATTACCTTGTACCTGACGCCGGGAAGATCGCCATAGGAGCGGCCTTTGCTTCCTCCGATTCCTTCGACCATTACCTCGTCATGTTCATCGATGAATGAAATTGCACCGTCTCCAGGTGCGAATGCAGTCAGCCTATTACCAGTCCTAATCAGGCTAATCTTCACTGCCTTCCTGATAGCAGAGTTTGGTTGCTTGGCTTCGAAGCCGACCTTTTCAATGACAATTCCCTTTGCCTGGGGACTGCCCCTTAGGGGGTCGTGCTTCAGGACTCCTCCTTGCTTTCGCTTGGCTTGTCTGTTTCGAAATTTCCTCTCCTTCCACCTGTATCTCTTACGATCAGACTTCATCTTCGAACCGGAAAATAGTCCTCGTCCCAAGCATACACCTCAAAATGACGACTCGGCGACCTACCATCCATTTATGATACTGACGGGCGCGCCTTACTGGATAATCGCACTGTGGATACTAATGCAAGCCTAACATTCAAGCGGCTTAGATTTCCGGGGCATAATGTGGGTTTCAGGGAACTTGTCGATGGCAGTCGAGAAATTGATACGCCAGTCAGCGTCAATTTTGACATGCGAGAAGNGTCTGAAACGTCGGAAAATGAATCGTTGCTGTTCAGCGACATTATTGAGGCTCCGGGGCACAGGGCAACGATGAANATACTTACTCGTCGGAGGCTTTGTGAAGCATTCGAAGTGGAGCCNGGAGAGNTGATTGACATTCTTTCTTGGGCAATGGAGAATCCATCGGAGCCAATTCTGACGGACAGCAGAAAGGCGCCAGTGTTGGATAATTCCATGGTTGAGCCTGATTTATTGGGGATTCCAATACCTTGGCACTATAGAGAAGATGGGGGGAGGTATCAGTCTGCTTCGATAATCATTGCACAATATGAGGGAATAAGAAATACTTCCTTCCATAGACAACTGGTTAAAGCCAAGGATTCCACTAGTGTTAGACTAGTCCCTAGGCACCTGAGAACAATGGTCGATAATGCTCACAAGAAAAACGAGGAGGTCCCTATTGCTGTTGTCAATGGCCCCGATCCGGTAGTCCTACTTGCAGCCGCAATGTCATTTGATGAGCCCCTAGACGAGTTAAGAGTAGCTGCAGCACTACATGAAAGATTGTATGGCTCCCAATTAGAAGTTATAGAGCTTGAAAATGGAATTGTTGTCCCGGCAATTTCTGAATATGCCATGGAAGCAAGAATAACAACCTCAACGGGTGAAGAAGGACCTTATGTCGACATTACCGGAACGGTTGACGATATTAGACTTGAGCCGGTTATCGAATACGATAAGATCCACCACAGGAATTCTCCAATTTTCCACGCCCTCATCCCTGCAGGGGTGGAGCATATGACGCTGATGGGAATGCCCAGGGCGCCGACCATCAAAACAGCAGTATCCGAAGTTGTTACCTGCACTGACGTATATCTCACGGATGGTGGTAGTGGATGGCTATCATCCGTCGTTCAGATCATCCCCGAGGAAAAAGGAGATGGCATGAAGGCCATTAAAGCTGCATTGGATGGTCATAAATCGATGAAACAAGTAATTGTGGTTGATGATGACATTGATGTAACTAATTCATCAAGAGTTGAATGGGCACTGATGACTCGATGGCAACCCGATAAGGATACGCTAATTCTTTCGGATCAAAAGGGATCCAGTCTGGACCCAAGTCGTTCATCCGATGGCACAACAAGCAAAATTGGAATGGATGCAACCATAGAGCCGGGCATTGATCGTTCGCCATATGAGTCTGTTCTGTAGAGAGGGGCTAATGAGAGGAGAAGACGCCTTTTTGTCCGAGGCACTACAGCACCCTCGAAGGAGTCTGGGAAATCGATATAGGAGCCAGGCTGAGAAGTTCCTAAGGATAATCGAAGATAATGACAAAAATCTCTCCTGGGCAGAACAGAGTGCCAAGCAGAGTGTGCTCTACGATTTCACGAATGAGGAAAATTGGAAGATCTTGATCAAAATCAAAGTATTGATGCGTGATTCTGATGGGGCCCGAGCGGTTCTAGCCGATCTCTTTTCAGTTCTAGGTCGAGATCCAGATTTAATGAGTCAATTGGCGGATAGGGACGTCATAGACTCTTGTGAAAGAATGCTCGATGCCGCCTTTTCCAATGACCCCCTAGATCCGGACAAATGGTGGGAAATGATTGGAAAGAAAAATGAGGGGATGGAGGCATTTTCTGAAAGACTGAGAGGACTTGATGTTTCAGATCAGAGAGCAAATATCCTATTCTCAAGAAGGCTGGAGAGAGTCAGGAGGGGTGGTTTGGAAGATGTTTTTCTTGAGTTGACGAGGATACTTCTTTCACAGCGGCCAATTAATCACGAGGCATGGGAAGAATTGGGCATGATGTACGAGAGGAGGTCTCAGTACGACGAAGCATGGCTTTGTTATGACCAGGCGAAGAGCGTTTTTCCCGATTCAACGGCAATAGAGCGATTCAAGGCCAGGATGGAGAAGATAGTGGATGGCAGGGGGAGTGAGCCTTGGAGGGCGCCCTCTATCTCAGACAGGGCTGCCTTTCTCGATAAACTGGGGAGTCTGACGAAAACTCAACAATTCTCGGAGTTAGAGGATGTCGGGGATGGAGAAGAACATGACCTATTCTCAAAGATTGAAAGGCTAAGATCTGATGGTAAAACTACAGAAGCGTTCTTTCTAGCCAGAAGGATGGCCGCCGAAGGGGCCGAGGGCGCTGAAGATAAAGTCGCTGAAATTTTGCAAGATTTGGAGGTTTAATTTGGTGTTTGTCGTTGTATGGGCGGTTTCTTCTCGGGAAGATGGGTGCTGGATTATGGTAAAGAATAGGTCTAGAGGATGGGAGTTTCCTGGGGGCCGAATGAACCGAGATGAGGCGCCTGAGGAAGCAGCACTGAGGGAATTATACGAAGAAACAGGTGTTCTAGGAACTGCAAAGGCAATAGATTCTGATTTGATCGAGGGGGGGCATGTGGTACTTGTCGAAATAGACATTCCAGTAAGTCCACAGCCATGGGAATCCATGGATGATGCAATACAGGAAGTTGGTTGGTGTCTACAGGTACCAGACAATTCGGCTTGGGGGGATGATGAGATAGAGCGGATTATCGATCATGACTGGAGTACTTCCATCAGCCTTGGGTCTTGAATCTCACTTCGCCTTTCTTCTATTGCTTCCCTCCATTTTGGTTCTTCGACGGTTTCGCTAGCATCCAAAACCAAACCTAAATCGTCTCTATTTTCACCAGAGACGTCTTTTAGAGCGTTTGATAGTATTAGCTCCACTGACTCCTTAATGTCTTTAGGATTTGACGGAGTCGTTGTCATACCTGGCTTTTCCCTGGGCTTTGCATCCGTAATCCGCTCATCCATAGTTGGAGAATCGGGGTCAATGTCGTCTAATGCAATGTCTAGCCATTCCATGGCACAAACCACTGCCTCGGCAGGCAAATCTGATGATGAAAGCCTCCTCATTGCCATCCAGAGATGCCTCATCGCTGGTTCAAGATCTCCAATCGAGGATAGTATCCTCCCAGACTCTAACCGCGAAAGGCCAATCAGGTCGACGGGGTGCCCTGCATCCGAGGAAATATCCGCAAGCGTAACTAAGGCCATCATTCTCTCATTGGAATTTCGATGCCAAGAAGCAAGGTTTAGCAGAGAAAGCCCGTGCAGGGGCGATCCTGGGTTAACCGAGGCGAATCTATCGACGCACCAGCGTAGCTCGTTTCCCACGTTTGCTGGTTCAATCGCCCCCAGAAGGGCTCTTTCCATCCTAATCCAAGCTTCTGTCTCAAAATCCCTATCTTCCAGATTCCTTGATTCTTCCAGTATCTTCTCACTTAGTTCCAAAGCTTTCTCTGTATTTCCTTCGGAAAGTAGTGACTGGAATAAAACAGAGTTCGGAGTTTTGTTGTCTTTGGGAGCCGATTGTTTGCTCATTCAATATTCACGTCCTCTCGAAGCTCTCGGCCATTTCTTCGTACCTCTTACGGATGCTTTCCTCCCTCTCTACTAGTCTTCCTAGGTGCTCGTTTAGTGCTTCTTGGGCATCCTTCAACTCCGATTCCAATGAGTCACGATCATCGACCTCGAGAAGGATGTTCCCCAGGGAGCGGTAAACCGGCCTTTCAGGATCTTGATTGGAAAGCGCTTCTACGGTAATCCCGTACTCTGAATACTGGGAGGAGATTGTTTGTATCTGGTTCCTCAGAATCTGCAATTCCCTTGCCAAAGACTGAATTTCTTCGGCTGACGCTTCCTCGCTGATTCTAATCGCCCCCAGATGTTGCTTCGAGAGACTGTTCGGATGCAATTAGTGCCCTCATTATCGAGTTCCACCTTGCTCGGATATCACTGAAGGAGTTTGCCGTCAGTGTTAATGAAATCTCATCTCCATTATGTGAGAATTCTGCCTCAGTAATTAGTGAAGATGAGAGCGGTCCGGAATCGCTGTGCTCCAATAGCAACTGCAGTGAAACCGAATCATTCCTCTTCTGTTGATGCATCTGAATCTCTCTCGGAAAGTTTCCTCTCGAAGTCAAGTGCCGCCTGCTGGGCTATTACCGTCATATCAGTAGCAGTGGCCCCTTCCATGGACCTCCTGACTATCCTCTTATTGGCGTCGCTGGCCCTTGTGTAGGGCTCCCATACACCTCCAGAGAATGTATAGTCGCACTTCCTGCATTCCCAGATCCCGGCTGCCTTCCTCCTGACCTTAGGGTAGTGGCAACTGGGACAGGTGTATTTCCTCGATTTCTTTGAAATTGCAGACCCGGCTCTTCGTCTTACGCTCACGCCGTACCTAGCACCAAATCTTGCAGTTGCGCCTGCCTTCTGAGTTCTCTTAGCCATAATTTAACCTACATCGAATCTAATATCTTTCTGAGTTCCTTGGTCCTTTCCTGAGCATTAGTCATGATTTCTGCGAATTCCTCGGCTGAGAAAATGCCCTTTAGACCCTTCTGAAGGGAGTGTACATTGTCGTCGTCTCCAAGGGTAATGTGGATCCTCTCATCCCCACCTAGTTCCTCCCTAGAACAGGCATCGTAGACAAAGCGTCCGCCAACTTTGTGGTATGAACACATTATTGGCGTCTTGGAAACGGGAAGAGCGTAGTCTTCGCCTACCTCGAAACGTTCTGCGGGTACAGTGGCGTTCCTGAGAGCAGCAATCCCGGCCAGGGCAAAGGCATCGAAAAGATTCCCATCATCAGATACTGCGAATAGGTCTAGTATTACCTGCCAAGCCTTCTCGCCCGGGATGATGCAAAGAGAATCGACATCTATACAACCTGATTCTCTGATTCCCCGGTCTACAACCCTTCCTAGCTCTATTGCCTCAGGACTGGGGGGTCCGGCTTCCCAATTTCTTCCGGCAATGGGGCGAACGTCGGCTGAACACATCAAGCCACCTTGATTTGGTCGGTCCGGATATGGCTGCATAATCTGGAACTTCACTCCTGCAAGGACTATTGTGTCCCCCATTCTAACCCTGGCCGAACCCTCAGCCCTAGGTAAAACAGAATGCTCAACTTCTAGATTTCTCCCTTCCCACTGTGATCTCCCATCTATCCTAGCATTATTCGCAGCTAGATCGGAAAGATGAGCGCGTAGGAGTTTTGGGACTATTGGGATTGTCATTGTGAGTCACCCCCTTTTAGTGCCTCTACCATCAAACCGTGGACCACCTGGGCGGCGTCCATGTTGTAATCCCATGCTTGCTTGAATTCTTCTTGGGATAGATCCCCATCCATCTGCAAGAATACTAACTCTCCAGAATTCGGGAGGATTCCCATCGGCAAGTCTGCTTCTCCGTAGTTGTCCTCTTCTTTGTTCAGATCGCAAACTACCACGTCATTTATCTTCCCGCTAGCAACACTGACAACTAAGTCAGTCATTGGAATTCCTGCATCGGCTAAAGCTACGGAGGCGGCGGTCAATCCGACACAGCGGGTTCCGGCCTCTGCTGACAATATCTCAATAGTAACTCTAATCTTCGAACGGGGGTACAGTTCTAGCAATACCACACTTTCAAGAGCGTCCTTAGTAACCTTGCTAATCTCCCTGCTTCGACGATTGAAACCTGGACGAATCCGGTCAGTAGTAGAGAATGGTGCCATGTTGTATGCAACATCCAGAACTGCCCTGTCCTGCCTCTGAATCTTACGTGGGTGGGCCTCCATAGGCCCGTATACGCCCACTATAGCCTCATTTGTCCCCCAAGTCATCCTGCATGACCCGTCGGCGACGGGAATGACTCCTGTCTCTATTGTGACTTCTCGGATATCCCCTGGTGAGCGCCCATCCATTCGCAGACCGTTCTCGTCGATCATTTGCACGTCTCCGTAACCCCCCATCAGTTCTCACCACCATTGTTTCTATCAGAAATTACTGAAAGTTTGTTTCTTACTTCAAGAATTCCATCGAGTTCTCCGTCGATCCACATCCGGCCGTTGTCTGCCACGACTATTCGGCAATCCGCTTCTGCTTTCAGCCTTCTTAATGACTCGCCGCCCTTTCCTATTAGTCTACCAAGCAGGTGAGGGTCGATCTCTTCGACTACCCCCGACCTAATCTTCCGCAGCCCCATTCCTTTCATTGTGACTACGCTAGAGTGTGTCTCTTCTACTTCCTGTATTCTACATAGGACGGCATCGCCAATGTCCATCACTGACCTGGTGCCTCCGAAGTCAACCTTACCCGGTCCTAGACTCATTGGGAGAATTGCGTTAAACGGTGCTCCCAATTCAATGAACCAGAGGTTATTGGTGCATCCCTCGATATATCCAATCACCAGATCTCCTGGCCTAGGGATATATCTCGTGTGAGTTGGGTCAACCGAAATTGAACCTCCCTTTTCCCTTAGTCTTCCTTGCTTTACTGCCTTGAGGCGCCCGGAGATAGCGATTACGCCATGCCCTGCCTCAAAGTCTTCTGAATCGCCTAGATCTTCACCAGGCACAACGAGGCTTTGCCCTCGAAAATTTCCTCGCGGCCCCGCCGCGCCATTCTTTTTTGTCATGTTATCGGGCCGCGCGACCGGCCCACTGTTCATAACCATTGATGCTGGTGATAATAGCAGAATCAGTCCAATTCTCTAACTTCAACATCGGACGACCTAGATGCGACCTTGTCGATAATATCATTCTTCATCCCACCTGGGACCGAAACGACGCACACCCAATTCCCATCACTGGTCCATTCATCCTTCTCAATCGAATCTCTGAGCATTTGGCTTACACCCCCGTAGTCCTTTCCTTGGACCATGAATGCAAGACGAACTGTAATGAATTGTAGAGGGATTACTGGTCGAAGTGCAGAAACTGCATCTGCAACCTGACTTTCTACAGATTTGAAGGGATCAATAGAGAATCGGATCTCTTCAAGTGCATTTTCTATTCTCGTCCTCGGATGTGGCATTTTTGTCTTTGGGTCCGTTGCAGTACTAGCTATTTCGTTGATAATCTGGAGTTTTTTCGCCGCTACCATCTGCTTTCTTTGTGCGGTGGTAAGTTGGATACCTCCCTTTACTAGAATTATTTTTGCGCAGGCCAAAATCTCAGTCGTTCCGAATGCTTTCTCCAGAGCCTCCCCAGTTGGCCTCTCTCCTGCTCTGGCGTCCGACCAAACCTCTTCGATAGCAAGGAGTTCTCCTAATTCGACAGATTCTTGGTCTTCTTTCCAGTTTTCTACCAAATCGGGATCTACGAGAATTTCGTACCTACTACCCCCCTTCTCAAGTCGGGCCAGTACAGCATCATCCAGACTTACCATGACTGCCGATATGGTAATTGGCTTATCATAATGGGGTTCAAGACAGTTTGCCGAGATGCTTCAGAGTCGCTTCTCTTCCCAGTTTTTCATAGCCGTCCTTATCCACGCATCCAATCTCAACAGTTTCAGAGTTCAAATCTTCTTCGAGTGAGTCTCGGAGCGCTTCGAGGCCCATCTTGATTGCAGCATTCTGAGTTAGGCCACTCTTCCACTTTGCCTCGAAGTAATCGATTGCAGTGGCCTTTCCACGACCGATTGCACCAGCATTGTATGACTGGTATGCGCCCGATGGGTCTGTTTCGAACAAGTGGGCACCTTCGTCATCAAAGCCGGCTATCAGAAGTGCTGTTCCAAACGGCCTTGCACCGCCGTATTGGGTGAATGACTGCTTGTAGTCGCACATTTTCTTGACCAAAGTAGATACTGGGATGTTGTCACCGTATGTCATTCGATTTACTTGGCACTGTACTCTTGCCCTGTCAACCAACTGACGAGCATCTGCAACCAGTCCAGATGTGGTGATTCCGACATGATTGTCTATCTGGTACATCTTCTCAATTGAGTCTGTAATTACCAACTTGCTCTGAACTCTCTTGTCGACGATTAGGACTACTCCGTCCTTGTAGACCAAGCCCACTGTAGTTGTCCCTCTTTTTACTGATTCACGTGCATATTCTACCTGATACAGACGTCCGTCCGGGGAGAAGGTAGAGACTCCGTGATCGTAACCTCGTCCGCTTGGCTGCATCGCAATCGACCTCATGCCATAACGGACTCTTATCAATCTTGGTCGGGGGAAGACTCAATCGGGTGTCCATTATGAGCAAAATAGTTCGGTGGGAGAATGAGGGTCGCGATTTTGGCTTCTGGGGGTAAGGACTCAACATATTCAGCCTGGTGGGCAGAACTTCAGGGCTGGGATGTTGTTTCAATGGTAACCGTACTGGTTAGGGGTGAAGACTCGATGATGTTCCAGATGCAAAATTCGTGGATTGCTGGACTTCAGGCTGCCTCCATTGGCACTTCATGGAAACCTGTTTTTTCGGATGGCGAGGAGGAAAAGGAAGTTGAAGATTTAGAGATAGCTTTAGCGGGAAAAGTGGACGACTCGATATCTATCGAAGACGTGTTGCCAGAAGGAATAGAGGTGCCGGACGATCTTGAAATCCATAGAGGGGCGTTACAAATTGATGGCCTAGTAGTCGGGGCTCTTCGGTCCGACTACCAGAAAACAAGAATCGAAAGAATGTGTGAAAGGCTGGGAATTAGATCTTTCTGCCCCCTTTGGCACAAGGATCAAGCAATGCACATGGAGTCACTAGTGGACCATGGGTTCGAAGTAGCCTTCACCTCTGTTTCAACCGAAGGAATGGATGAAGGATGGCTTGGTAGAGAACTAGACGAGGATTCTCTTAGAATACTGAAAGAGGCTTCCAGTGAATACAGATTCAACCTTGATGGAGAAGGAGGAGAATTCGAGACCATTGTTACAGACGCGCCCCATATGAAGAGGAAGATTATGCTAGAAGGCGAAGCGATTTGGCATGGATCAAGGGGCGTCTTCGAACTCAAATCTTGCGGGCTGACTTGAAATCGCTAGACTCAAACAGGAGACCCCGGTCGGAAGTCTCGTAGTTATGCCAGTTTCCCCTTTGGATTACAGGTATGGAAGAGATGTTGCCAAGGAGATCTGGTCACGAGAGGGTAGGCATGCCCGCTCATTGGAAGTGGAGAGGGCATTGATCTGGGCTCACAGCAAAATGGGCAGGGTTTCTCCGGAAGACTACGATGCAATTGCTGAGATTGCGGATCCAGGTATTGTTACGGCGGACCGAGTAGATGAGCTCGAGGCGGAGACGAAACATGACATTATGGCACTAACCAAGGCCATGGCAGAAGCTGCTGGCGACGCCGGATGGTGCGTCCATCTCGGGGCTACAAGCAATGACATTGTTGACTCGGCAGTGGCCTTACAGATCAAAGACAGCATTGCGTTGCAGGAAAAATCCACCATCAAGCTGATTGAGACTTTGTGCATAATAGCCGAGAGAGAAAAGGATACTGTGATGCTTGGTAGAACCCACGGACAGGCGGCTGTTCCAATTACATTCGGACTGAAGGTCGCGGTTTGGATTGATGAAATGAGGCGTCATCTGGAAAGATTGAGGGAGATACGTCCCCGGAGCATTACAGGGAAATTCCTAGGGGCAGTAGGTACTGGTGCGGCACAGGGGGAGAGGGCACTCGAATTGCAGGATTTAGTACTAGAGGAACTGGGTTTAGAGATCCCTGTTGCAACGACCCAAGTAGTCGGAAGGGATCGGTACATAGAATGGGTAGGATGGATGGCTAACGTTGCAACCACTATAGAGAAGATTCTACAAGAAATTAGAAATCTTCAGAGGACTGAGATAGGGGAGGTTGCAGAGGCTTTCGATTCAAAGAAGCAAGTAGGTTCCTCCACTATGGCTCACAAAAAGAATCCGATTACTGCAGAGAATGCGTGCGGCCTTGCAAGAATCGTGCGCTCGATGATTATTCCCTCGTACGAAAATGCTCTTCTTTGGCACGAGAGGGACCTTGCGAACTCATCAAGCGAGAGATTCACTCTTTCCCATTCAATGATACTTCTTGACGATGTTATTGCAAAATGTGACAGGGTACTATCGGGTTTGGTGGTTGATAGGTCTAGGATGAGGGGGAATATAGAGTCGCAGAATGGATTGATCATGGCTGAGAAGGTCATGCTTGAATTGGTCGATCGTGGGATGCCCAGAGATATGGCTCACGAGGAGCTTAGGTCCGCATCAATGGTTGCAGTTGAGACTGGCTCAAATCTCGAGGAAGTATGCAGAAATTCAGAATCGATAATGAAACTCTTTTCCGAGGATGAATTTTCAGGACTATTCGAGCCTGAGTCGCATCTCGGTTCATCGATTCAGATAGTGGATAGGGCAATAGCAATTGCAAAAGATCAAGCGTCACAAAAGTGATGCCAGCAGCAGAAAAATTGCCGTAACCGATGCAACGGCGAAAAGTAGCATTATCATAGCATGTGGGCCATACTGGTTAGCATCATCCAGTGCTACATTGAGAAACCCGTCCTCAATAACCCCTCCGATCATGGAAGCTTCTGATTCGTGAAAGTCAGGGAGTGGTCTACGAGGTATCCTCTCGGCAGGCAATTCACCCTTTGGCACATAACTCGCAGGACACTAAGAGGGATTATTCTTACTGACTATTCTTCCTCAGGCATAGAGAATCCGGCCTGTTGCAATAAATTGTCCATATCTTCCAAGGCTTCTTCATCTGGTTTTGTGAGGGCCTCAGGCTCCTTCGCCTCCCCTCTATAGTCATCACCACCTTCAGCGGCAAATTTCATCCTTCGTTGTCTGATTCCTAGAAGGGTCCACACCAAGTAACCTGAAATTGCAATCATTACGAATGTAGCCAGAATCTCACTAAGCCCAACCATGATCCCGGATTCGGGGGGCTCGTTTCAGTTTGTCCCTGGCAAACCATGTGAAAGGGGCCTAGACAGATGTCTTCGGTTCGATGGTGTGGGCTCTATCCATTCACCAACAGAATAGCCCATTTTAGTCTCGAATTCTACGCATTGCCAAGATCTTCTCTCAATTCGCCCACAAGTTAAGCAGCGAATACCCTGTCCGCGTCCAGAACTCCTCATCGTCCTAGAGCAGCACAACGGCCTACCTACTATTCTAGCAGTTGCAAAGTCTAATTTTATTTTCTCCAAATGTATCGAGCCATCTGGTGAAAGCAATCCAGACCAGGTAATTCTATCGCCTGGAATTAGCGACCTAAGAAGCCCGTTCACTGGACCTCCCTCGGAGAATGCGACTAGTTTCACTGACCTTCCAGAGGAGAATACGGAAAGGCTTGCATGGCCCCCCTTGGTCTCTTCTGGCAATGAAGTTACAGTGCCGGATGTGGAGGATTCTATATGGTCGTCACTAAGCTGATTTGTTCTGTGAATTGCGAAAGAGACGCTCCTTTCAACATCCTCACGGGACTGAAGCCAATGGTGCGCGCTTTCGACAGCGGTGTTTGTTGAGCCGCGAATCCCGTAAAGCACGGGGCATGGAGTCCTAGGGGCAATCATCCCCTTTCCTTTGGTAGGGTCTCGGTTAAGGAATGTCTGAGGGTGAGTTTTTTCCAGATCCAAGACGGATTCTGGTGAGAGAATTCTCTGTGTGCCAATCCTTGACTCATCCCTCCAAGATATTAGTTCCCATGAAGAGTTTGCATTGTTTTCCCAAGAGATTGCAGCGCAGGCGCCGACAACTCCGAATGAAGGCTCAGTGCGAAGCACTATGACATCCCTTTGAAGGGCATCTTCTAGCAATTTTTCGGAGTCGACGTGTTTTCTTACTGCGTCCCAGTACCAAGATTCGGGAGTTTGGTCGAACGTGATAACCAGGCAAGGAGAGGCTTCGAAAACGGATGGCGGGTGATTTCTAACCTGTTCTAGTAGATTCGAGAACCACTCGGTACAGATTTTCTTAAGATCCAGTGCACCATTATCGGGAATCTCCAGAATCGCCCCAAGGGCGCCATTTCCACGGGTCCTTCTTCGGGCGAACGGCCACAGGCGTACTAGTCTTCTTTCTATTACTTTGCAGTGCATCGAACTACTAATCTCTGTTAGTAGATGGTCGAAACTAGAAGTCGTGCAACCAACCTCAACATGATCGGTGTCATCGAGGCCGATTCGACAAATCTGCAATTCCTCACCCCTCTTCGGAATTCAGAATCTTGTCGAAAACCCCTGAAATACCGGATTCTGAGTCACATAGAATTCCTTTGACTCCGAATCTTTCTGCGGCGGAGATGTCTGATTCTCGATCTCCAACCAATATGGAGCCGGATTCGCTTGGACGAACGACCCAGTCGTCTCCGAATGAGAGAACATTATGCTCTCCGGGGAATCTATGAGCATTGTCGATAATTTGCCTTCCCGCTTCAAGCATTCCTGGGTTAGGCTTTCTCGACCAAGCGCCGTCAGAAGGAGCATATGGGCTATACAGAATCAGATCGATTTCGGCTCCTTGGTCCTCTTCTAGAAGTAACTCCTGTAATCTATCATTTATCTGATACAACACATCATGCCCCCAAAGTCCCCGTCCTATTGGAGACTGGTTGGTAACTACGCAAATCCTGAAGCCCATTCTCCTCAGGGTAGCAATTGCCTTTCCCGAACCGACTAGTATCTCAAGTTCGTCGGGGGAACTGACATAATTCTCTTTCCACATGTTTAACACGCCATCCCTATCCAGATACGCAATTCTTCCACACCAAACAGCATTCCCTGGTAAATCAATGAGCATCAATGGGGATTCAAGTGGAGAACCGTGCCGATGGGGTGGCAACATCTTCTTACAACCCGTGATTCGACTTTACTGCCTCTTTTATGATGTGATTTATTACCAATTGAATATCCTCAATCCTCTCCATGGACTGTGAAGGAACCAAGATGCAAATATCTGCTACTTTGGCCAATCTGCCTCCTCCTGTACCTCTGTAGTCACCAGTAATTGCGACTGTTTTACATCCATTATCTTTGGAGAATTCAATCCCATTAATGACGTTCTCAGAATTACCCGAGCCACTGAAACCTACAACCAAATCCCCGGGTCTGATAAAGGTCGAAAGTTGTCCAACGAAGACGTTTGCGTAGTCAGTGTCATTTGCCCACGCAGTAAGTGATGATGCATTATCAGAGTGAGAAATTGTCCGTAGGGAGAGTTCCTTTGACCAGTCGCCCGCACTATGAGACGGAGTTCAGGCACTTCCTCCGTTTCCAATGAAGTGCACTGTTGAGCCTGATTTACGGGCATCCTCAACTAGAAGCCAGAATTCTCCTATCTGGGACATGGGCAAGTTCCCTATCGCCTCCACTAGAGAGGATGCGTAATCTTCGGCGAATTCTTTGAAGTCGAAACTCATATGTCCGATTGTTCGGGAGGGGGCATCCTATTTACGGGTTGATGAAAGCAAGGAGGCCATGGAGGACCCGATATCTGCACTTGTTGGGGCGTTCGCGAGCGGTTTGGGAATCTCCGATGTCACCATGCAGCTTTTGATCGGCTCTCTTGGTTTATTGATGATGGCATTTTCATTTCATCGTCATTCTGAAGGTTATTCGAAGGTTCTCGCCATAATCTCATGGCCTTTTATCGGCCTCTTCTTCTACCTATATTCTGGATATTTCGTAGAGATTTCCGATCCCGTTTTGATTTTCATGACTGCTGGAGCCCTTCCCGCGGGTCTACTAATTTCCTACTGGGAGTGGGTTTCCGATGGTAGCGAAAATGAAACTATTGTCTGGCTGAGGGGATTCGTGGTTTGGTCGATGATTCCCTACTATGTTGTTTTCGGGGTTCCACACCTAAACATGGCATTTGTGCAATTCACTGCAGTTAGTGCCGAGTTGATGCTTGAGTTTGCCGGTTTTAGTGGTTACGAGATTGGTTCAATGATGATCGAGAGACATGGGGAAGTCGCGATCCCTGTTTCAGATTGGGATGGAAATCGATTCGTACTTAGCGAGCCACTTGGAGAGGGTGGCTTCTACGCACCAATGGTTAACGGGGAGGGAGAATCCGTGGTTGCATTCATTCTGGCTTGCTCTGCTCTCCAGTCCATGGCAGTCTTCATTGGGGCAATTGTAGCATTAAAATCGGTTCATTGGAAGAGGCGTGCACGGGCACTGGTTATCGCAATCCCAACTATACACGTTCTGAACGTTTTCAGGAATGCTGGAATTGTCTGGCTAACAGACACATATCCTTCGTGGAGTCTGGCAGGCATAGGAATCTTTGATTTCGCCCATAGCTATGCTGCTAAGGTGGCAAGTCTATTTGCAATGTTCCTTATGGCACTGGCCCTCTTCGACCTACTTCCTGAACTTCATAAACACGTGATGAAGGTAATGAGCCCGATAGTGAAACTCAGACAATTCTTGACCTGATTCTATCGAAAAGCTTCCCTGAAAGGGGCATATCGTGCTCCCATGCGAATTCCTTCATCACCCTGATTGCTTCCTTTTCCAACTCAGAGTCACCAACAAAGTCTGTTAGCTCTATCTTGTTGTTCCTAGTGTTGGCCTTGAATGCCGCAATTGGGTTTTCCTTGTGGAATACCAGGTATGCAGATCCAAATCCGAATCTCTCCCGAAGTAGGCTTCCGAAATAGTGAATCAGAGGATCAGAAGGAGGGATGACCAGGTCTCTTGTTTGGATAATCCTCTCCTTGCCCTCAAGCATATCGAGCCTGCCCCAGCATATGTCCTGTAGATCATCCACGAGGAATCCCTTGATCAAAGTACCATCGTCCTCGAAATCATGCATGACATCACTAATCTCCTCGGGAGTAAAGGATGATCCTGCGAGCCTCTCCACCTGCTTCAGGGTGATTACTGGGTAATCCTCCACGAGATTTCGCAAGTATCTTCTTTTTTGCTCCCACAGGTCCACATTCCGTAGTGGTTCAACTGTCCTGAAGCCCCCGCGATAGTCCTGGATTAGATGGCCGCTTCTAACCAGTGGTGATACGATTTTGCGGAACTCTGACCTCGACATTGCATTCCTTTCCATGAATAAATCCGGATCGTTCGTGTCTCTGAAGAACTGGAGGATATCTTCATCCTCGGGATCAGTGGGTACGTTGCGAATAGATAGAAGCCTCTGGAAGTGCTGATATCTAGCCCAAACAAGATGACCACGAAGATTTGACCCTTGGTGCAACTGGTGAGCCGCCACCATCGAATCGAGATTGACTCTGAACATCTCGCACCTGCCCCTAAGTGAAAAGTCGTCACGTAGTTCTGTGGAGTTCTCGAGGGCGATAGTCTCATTCTCCCACCTACTATTTTGGTGGATTGAATGATGGTAGAAAAGCATCCTATTGATTTCCTTTCTTGATCTTGGTTCCACCACTCCCCCTCTGATGTACCGTTCTCCATCTCCCATTGATGAGAATCCCAGTTCGGCTAGGATTTGCTGTATGTTCTCGTCGCAATCGTGGACTGGAACTCCATTGAATGCATGCAGTACAGAAACATCTACGAGTCGATCCCTGTAATTCTCAAGTAATTCAGCGAAGGTTTTCTTGAAGTCATCCAGATAGGAGTGTGGGATGTTAATGTCCTTTATCTCCAAATAGTCGTTTACCACGAACATAAGGACCCTGCCAATAGGGTCGACGCCCTTGAAGACCGGGTAGTACCATCCTTGCTTGAGAAGCAGTCGGACCTCCTGAATGAAGCGACTGCTGAACGGGTCTGATTGTGCGAGGATCCGCATCTTCCTATCCTCTGGTAGAGGGGAGAGGAGGCTTTCTGCGTCTTCATGGGAAGAGTAGTAGTCCGTAGGGTCCGGTTGTAGGGCTACAACCCTGGCGATTGAGCCCCTCCTCTCTAGTTCCCGGAGTGTATCGGCCAATTCCTCAACTGGCCTAGAGACAAAGAGTCTCAGAGTATGTAGCCTGACGGGTCCTATTCGGGCAATTAATTCGGTTAGTGCTTTGTCGAAAGGTAAGGGTTTGATTCTACCATGCAGTCTCTTGAAGATGGCCATGGATCTCTTACGGTTGGGGACATCGACGAACTGCTTCGCCACCACAAGTTGCCTCTCCATATTCGAGAGAGCGGACTTCAGGCTCCTCTGAATATGTGCATTCTCCTTGCCCTTGGGATAATCCGAAAATAGATCGTTCCTGGAAATGCCCTCTTCGGGAATCTTCTCAATCAACTCCTCTTCGAGAGGTCCGAACCAAGGCTCAGAACGAAGGCCCATAAGCATGGGTAATTTTTCACTGAGTGTGTATCCGACTCTATTGTGGAGTAATCTACCATTGTATACGTCAGAATCGTGTTTAATATCCTTCCAATCACGGAATCTGTAGTTCTCAACGCGATGTAGTAACTCCTCCCTCCTCTGAACGAAGGTTAGATTGCGAATTGCATCTGCTGGTTCTTCGAACCTAGAAAACGACTTGTTCAAAATCAATGTCTGGAGGGTTCGATAGTCGATGACATTGAATTCTCCGCCTGTAATTCTGTACTCATCTATTCTGAGGATGAACTCTCCCTCACCTGTTTGAGTGAAGAAACCAATAGAGACGAGGTTCCTCATCTCGAGCTCCTGAAGGACAGATTCTACCTGTGCAGTTGGGAATGGTAGGCGGGAGCTGAGTGATTCAATGGTCTGCGGACCCTCTGAACCTAGCATATCTAGGAGTTTGAGCCTGAGACAATCCATTGGATCGGAGAGTGATTTCTTCTTCCAATTGGACGGTTCCCCGCCAACATAATCCTCGCCTATCTCATAGTTCAGGCCCCCAGTATACAATTCTCTGAGATCATCCATCTCGGCTGCCCCTGCAACAGCGAGGCAGCCAAGGGTTCCGTGTACCTCGGTCATCCTCATCGAGAACCACTTGCCGTCGATCTTCTCTAGACCCGTTCCCCTTACTTTGGTAATTAGGCCCCTCTCTGCAAGATCATGGACCCAGGAACGCATCTTTTCGAATTCAATGCCCTGCAGCTTTTCGCTATACAAGGGATGAGTGAGCTGCCTCTCCAACCCTCCGCCCATGTCCATCAGTCTGAGCAATTCATTGGCATTGGTTGGTATCGAGACCTTGGATTGGTAGTAATCACTGAGTTTTTCCTTGTCGAGTTCAGTTGCTAGAGATCTTGCACCAAGAAGGCGCCTTAGTATCTCAGGATCGACGTCCTTGATCAGATATGCCCGAGTCCTGAGCGAAAGCAGATCCTCGAAAGAGGACATGAATAGGGTCAGCCCCAGTGGAGAGGGTATCTTGACCCTGCGATGTACAATGCGGACGTCCTCACCGTCCATTCTCTCTATGAATTGCCTAAGCTGTCCCATTCCCAAGTCTGTTGTGAGTATCTCATTCATTGCCTCCCTAACGATTACAGAATCGTCCATCTTCCTATGTTTGTTCATGATCTGCTCTGCTTTGACCTGGAATTGCTTCGGACTCACCTCCTCGGCCCCTATCCTCCTAGGATTCAGCATGCTTCTGGATGAGACCTCGCGGAAGCGTTTTGCAAAGAGTTGAGAATCAATGAGGTACTTGTTTAGGATTTCCTCGCTACTTTTACCACGGAAAACGTCAGGTATCAGGGAAATCTCGACCTCGTGACTTAATTTTGCCATGAATCCATTCTCATCGAAAGAGAGTTCATGCACGATGATTTCGTCTCTAGTCGCCATTCCGGCGAATAGGTAACCTAGTGCTAGGTTGAATGCCCTGCCCCTACATGTAGTAACGACATAGGTCGGCAAAGGTGCTTCGACCTGCTCGACTAGGATTCTATCCTGGGAAGGGACCTGGAAGGTAGTGGCTGAGTGTTCGTCTAGGAACTGCGACAATGCGTTAGCTACCGGTTTATTGAGCCCCATGACGTCAACTAGGAACGGAGTGATCGAATTCCCAGTTCTATACTGGATTGATAGGGTCCCCAGTAATCCGAGGACCTCATTGCTTAGTTCGCTAGTCCTACTCATCGCCTCCCCGGTCCACGAAGGTATTGTGGGTCGAAATCCAGTTGCTGGAGTTACGTTCACCCTCGTTCCGATTACGCTAGCAACCCTGTATGTTGAACCTCCGAGAAGGAAGACGTCGCCATTCCTCATACTGGAAACGAATGAAGAGGAGAGTTGTCCGACTAGAGTCCCGTCTGAAGTAAATACGAGGTAGTTATTATCTGGAGAAATAGTCCCTATATTTGTGTAGTATATCATTTGGGCGTAGCCCCTCTTTCCAAAACGATTCTCCTCCCAATCGACCCATACTCTCCTCTCCTCTTCCAATAGATCTAGCACTTCGATATAGTCTTCGTATGGGAGATTCCTATATGGCCAAGATGCTTGCACTAGTTCGTAAGCTTCATCGATGTCCCATTCCCTTATTATCGTCAATCCAATGAGGAACTGGGCTAGTACGTCCAGACAATTCTGTGGGAACTTTAACAGGTCCATATTTCCAGATAATATGCCGTTCTGAAGAGCAACAATCTCCAGCAGATCATGCGATGATGTGGGTAGGAAACGTGCCCTTGGAAGTCCTCCTACCTGATGGCCTGCCCTACCAATCCTCTGTAGAGCAGTGGCAATTGATCCCGGAGAGCCAACTTGGATAACCAAGTCAACTGATCCGATGTCGATCCCCATCTCGAGGCTCGAGGAGGAAACCACGCACCTCAGTTTTCCATCTTTGAGCCTCTGTTCAACATCTAGACGAATCGATTTATCCATTGATCCGTGATGGCCCTCGACGCCAGCCACCCCTGCAACTTTCAGACGTTGTACGAAAGTCTCGGTCATGTTCCTTGTGTTCACGAAAACGAGAGTTGTGGTGTGGGCCTCCACTAATTCCTTTATTCGATCGATATTGTGATCGAGAACCTCCTTAACGGGTATTGATGTAAACCTTGGAGTAGGGAGGATGATATCCATATCGAGTTTTCTTGACCCTGAAATCTTGGCTATCGAGACTCTCTGCTGATTTCCTTGATCTTCCCTAGAATCACTAGCAACTAGGAATTCTGCCACTTCGCTAAGCGGCTCCATTGTAGCGCTAATACCGATCCTCTGAACATCTGAATCCACTACAGAGTCCATTAGAGCAAGGCTCAGTGACAGGTGTGTCCCCCTCTTTGTCGGCACTAGAGAGTGCATCTCGTCGACAATCAACCATTGCAGGTCATTCAGAAGTGGGCGAAATCTCTTCGATGCGAGGGCGAGGGCCAAGGATTCTGGAGTAGTGATTAGAATGTGGGGGGGCTTCCTCAGCATCCTCTCCCTTTCTTTCTGTGGCGTGTCGCCGGTTCTGAGGCCTACTTTAATCTCCTGGGCCCTCCCGGGTAGGAACCTCTCCTTTATCTCCGTAAGAGGACCGATTAGGTTCTTCTGGATATCGTTTGCCAGAGCCTTGATCGGGGAGATGTAGATGCATTGCACGGAATCTGTTAGATTCCCATCTAGAGACTTCCGAACCAAGTCATCAATAATTGAAAGGAAGGCGGTCAATGTCTTTCCAGAACCCGTGGGAGAGCATAGGAGTAGGTGCTCTCCTGACAAAATCTGAGGAATAGCAACTTTCTGAGGCTCGGTGAAATCGGGAAACTTGTCTTGAAACCAGTTTCTAACTGGTGGCGAGAGTTTGCTCAGAATGTCCTCGGTCTCAGAAATCTCTGAAACATACTTAATTTCTGGCATTTTTTCCAAACCACCTTGCGTTTCAGGCTATCGATTGCATAAATTAATGCTTCTCAATAATTAGTCTGAAATTACCCAAATGTGTCCGAAAAACTCGTCATGGCAACCCAATCGCGACAATAGCCCTTGACACTAGGATGGCTTGAAAACCACGATTGGCTGTCGTTGTCCATATGGACGACAAAGGAAGGCTGTCGAGGTTGACCTCACTGCTGCGCAGGAGAGGGATTGTACTTCCATCATTCGAGATATATGGTGGCGTGTCTGGACTGGTGGATTACGGTCCTGTAGGAGCCAGAATAAAGAGACGTGTGGTTAATTCATGGATTGAGCACTGGGGTAATGTTCCGAACGTAGTAGAGATCGATTCACCGACAATAACCCCTGAGTCGGTTCTTGTAGCAAGTGGCCATGTAGGCGAGTTCAATGACAAGATGTCTGAATGCAAATCCTGCGGTGGGACGTTTAGGAGTGATCACCTTCTTGACGGGTTACACGAAAACCCAGACTCCTTGGATTCATCTGAACTCGACGATTTGATTTCTAAAATGGGGGTTAAATGTCCAAGTTGTGGCTCCCAGGACTGGTTAGGAGCTAGTGCCATGAATCTGATGTTCAAAACGAGCATCGGTGCAATGGGAGGTTCAAGGAGTGCTTTCATGAGGCCGGAGACCGCTCAAGGGATGTTCATGCTCTATCCTGCACTCTACAGGCATTTCAGACAGAGGTTGCCATTCGGGGCAATGCAAACGGGCAAGGGTTACAGGAACGAAATTAGCCCCCGGCAAGGAATGATTAGGCTCAGGGAGTTCAATATGGCCGAATTGGAGTATTTCATCGATCCGGAAAATCCCCCTACTACAGATTTGAGTAGATGGAAAAGGACGATCCACATGCTGCCAGATCCCGATGGGCCACACCCAAATGAAGTAGATATGCCAATCGAAGAAGCGTTCGAAACGGGAATTGTGAGGCATCCAACTGTGGCTTGGTTCCTAGCTATGACAATGCAGTTCCTCGAAGATGTCGGCGTTGAACCATCCAAAGTCAGGTTCAGGCAACACGCTAGCTCTGAGATGGCTCATTACGCATCTGACTGCTGGGATTGTGAACTCAGTGGCGAGCACGGGTGGATTGAGGTTGTCGGGATAGCCAATAGAACGTGTCATGATCTGGAGTCTCACGAGAAGTATTCCAAATCTGGACTATTGAAGGGGTGGAGAAACTTCGAAACGCCCGTAAAGGAGAGTCGTGAGGTCCTCAAACCCGAGGGTTCGGTAATTGGTCCCGCTTTCAGGGAAAGGGCTTCTGATGTTTCAACCGCATTATCAGAACTGAAAGATATTCCAGAAAGCCTGCCGTTTACACTATCACTTGCCGATGGAACAACAGTAGAGATCGAAGAGGGGATGGTGGCAAGAGTTCTCCAAGAGACGGTAGTATCCGGCGAGTACTTCATACCTCACGTAATTGAGCCGGCATTCGGGATTGACAGAATCATCTGGCATATCCTCGACCACAACTACCTCGAATTGGAAAAAGAAGGCGACGAGTATGCGATCTTGACTCTGGAGCCTGCTCTGGCACCTTATGACCTAGCAGTGTTACCACTTTTCGCAAAGAATGGGATGGATGTGATGGCTAGACAGGTTCTGGAGCGGGTTTCCTCAATTTCTGGAACCATAGCTGAAATTGATACTAGCAGATCAATCGGCAGAAGGTATGCGAGAGCTGACGAGATTGGGGTCCCTTGGGCTGTGACGATTGACCACCAATCTCTTGATGACGGGGCAGTAACACTCAGAAGAAGAGATGACCAGAAGCAGGTTCGTGTTGATGTCGATGCTCTGATTGAAAGCATTAATTCAAACTCTCTGCAATCCCTATTCTAGGCTAATCTTCAAGTGTCGCCGAGATCATCTATGCCCGTGGAAGGAGGCAACCGACCAGATGATTGGACGGAAAGGTATCGCCCTTCCACGCTTTCGGAGATAGAAGGCAATGGAGACAAGTTGAGAAGGGTCAAGTTGTGGTTAGATGGTTGGTCAGAAGGAAGTATTCCGAAAAAGAGGGGTTTGCTTCTCTCGGGTCCTCCTGGTGTCGGGAAGACTACTCTAGCACATGCGTTGGCCAAAGAAAGAGGATGGAAGGTTGTTGAGTTGAATGCCTCTGAGCAAAGGAATGCGGCTGCGATAAGAGAGTCAGCAACTAGAGGGTCTCAGAATTTCTCGCTCGATAATTTCTCAACGGACTCCTCCGAGACCATTAGGACGGTGGTCCTGCTTGACGAAGTAGATCATCTCAGTGGGGGGTTCGCTAAGGTCTCTGAGGAGCGTATTGAGAAGTCGATTGTTTCCGAAGAAGAGGTGTCTTTGAAGGGAGACTCAGGAGGGAAAGCGGAGCTCCTCAACCTACTAAGAAATACCAAGAATCCAGTGATAATGACTTGTAATGACCCTATGAGGCTATGGGGGAGGGGTGGAAATTGGAGATCCAATAGAGATAGGGTACTAAGAATCTCGGAGAGTGTTATTTTCGAGAGGGTGGATAGGTCTGACCTAAGGAGAATAGCCCTCAGAGTTCTGGATTCCGAGGGTATCGGTATAGATCCCGAGTCCCTTAATGCCCTCATTGATAGCAATCCAGGTGATCTCAGGGCACTAGTCAGGGATCTACAGTCACTTTCTTGCATAGTCGATGGTCACATTGAAATGAGTGCGGTACGAGACCTCTCGGATGCAGTCGTTAGGGACTCTCAGATCAACGTTTTCAACTCCCTAAAGAAAGCCTACACTACTCGATCGGGTGAGGTAGTTGCAGAGATTGTCAGAAACTCAGACAAGGACCCGGATGAGATGCTGGCTTGGTTCGCTTGGAATAATCAGTCGATAATGGCAGCATCCGGCTTGGAAATGGTATCAAGGGCTATGTGCAGGTCAGATTCATTTCTCGCCACGAAATACTCCAATCGGGCCTTCAGGTCATGGTACTGGGGTTCAGCGTTGCCTGCCCAGGCCATAGCTTCTGTCTCTACTGGGAGTAGTGAGAATGAGGTATTCGTCAGTTTCCCCGACTTTCTTCGAAGGGGGGGCGAAACCTGGCGGACAGGGAGCCTTATTTCCGACCTATCTGAGAAATTAGGGACTAGTCGCGCATCGGTTAGAGAGGACCTCTGGCCGACACTTCTCGCAGCTCATAATTCGAGCCT
>PBNI01000019.1 GCA_002723045.1 Methanobacteriota archaeon
TTAGTGGTGCAGGGGATGGGATTCGAACCCATGAAGCACTAAGCACCGGAGCTTAAGTCCGGCCCCTTTGACCAACTCGGGTACCCCTGCAGTCTAACGAGCACCGACTTTCGATTTCAACCGAGCGGACGATAACGTGCAATAACCGACGCATCTGCTACTCCAAACTCCCGAACTCTTTAACATCCCGAATGCGGCGCACAATCGTGCGAAATAGCAACCCCCACTCCTCTGTACGTCAAACTACACTGGTCTCACTGTCATTGGCTTTGTTGATGCTGGTTCCCACTGGATTCGATTTGGAAACTTCAGAACTTCCCGAATACAGATCATTCAATGCCTCCGAAAGTGCTCCAGACGCAAACTTGTACAAGTTATACTTCGTACAACCGGGCCAGAACCAGACTGCTGGAATGGACGGTCTGATTAGCACCCAGCCACCCGAAGGTAACGAGGATCAGGAAGTAGCAAGTGCCTTGGATGACGATGTCCAGTTCATGACCATTTCATTGATGTCTTCGATGGAATTCTTTGGTAGGAAGTTCCATGCAAATGACTCATACTACATTCCAGTTGAATTATTCCTCAAGTCAGAAGGTTCTCAGAATTCAAATGTCGATTGGACAGTTTCCGTTATGACTTCAGAGAGAACCATCGGGTCCACAACTTACTCCGGTTCGGTATGTTCCTCATCATTCGGTAGCAGTTGCGATTTCGATCACGAGATCATCGACGTGGGAATTGGAAATTCCGAATCCTTCCAAGTAGGGAAGAACGAGCGATTGATTATCAGGGTCAGAGCTAGCATGTCGGGTTGCGACAGCAGCGACAGCCCTTTCGGCGGGTCTAGCTGTTCTGCAGATGTCGCATTCAACAACATCGACAACGAGCCAAACAAATTCTCCAAGATGGAGGCAAATGGAAATGCACTGATGAATAGCATCATTGTAGTTCAGAGAGAAGGCGCAAACATTGCCGAGGGTTCTGAGATAGACTGGTACCCGAATGACATTGTCGAGGACAGAGAGATGCAATTTTCCCTAGATGCCATCAGTGCCTTTGGGAGGGCAGACATCTCCAGAGTTGACATACTCATGAGGGGCCCGGACGGAAACTATGAGGTCGATGAAAGAATCACCGGCGATATGGAGGACATCGAGGATTCCAGCACTGGAATCTTTGGTAAATTCCTCTTCACCTACGATAGTGGACTTTCACCAGGGGAGTATACCGTTTTTCTCAGAGTCAGGGATGTCGGTGGTAACGAAATAGAAATCGAGCACGAACCAATAGAGATGCACCAGTTTGGAGTTTCACTGAAGCATAGGTTCGATCGTTCAGTAGAGTACTTCGCCCCGGGGAAGGTCACTCCCGTCCCCATGGTTCTTGTCCACAGGGGGGATTCTACCAAGTCCATGACAGTAGAACTTGAGGTTCTGACTAATCTGGGCAGCTCTTGGTTGGTTGAGTTCGACTCACCAGCAGGATACGAGATGAGCTCCGGGGGCACGGTGATCAATCCAACAGTGACACTCACTGCCCCAGATGATCTGACCGGGATGCCGAAGAAGATTGAGATCCGAGCAGTAGCCGAGGCGGATGTGGACGGAGTTATTTCCGTTGTTCATCAGGATACACTCGTACTTAATGTGGAGAAAATTGACGTCTATCAGCCCCCTGTAGTTTCAGTCTGGTCAGAGGATCACAAAATACCAATAGCGAACTCTTCCAGAGGAGAAGCCCTTGATTCGACCATCCCCAGATTTGCTGAGTATGGGGAATTCAACCCCTTTATTTTGGAGATCTTCAATACCGGTTTCGATGCAGACACCTTCAGGATTGACATTCTGAAGAGGTCAAAATCGATCTTCCAATTGCACGATAACCTAACCGGCCAGAGGATACTCCAAGATGAGGGGGACGGAACTTTCCACACTCCTCTTCTGGAGAGGCACAGCACCAAGGTCCTGATTCTGGGGGTGAAGCCAAGCCTAGATAGAGAGGATGATGACATTGGAGAGATTGAGATAGAAGTAATCAGCGGAGGAAATGCTTCCACCACAACTACCGTTTCATTCACTATCCAGAGAACATATGGAATCAGGGGCGAGGTTTCACAGGATTGTGATGGAACGCCCCTAGGACACATGAAGGTGGCTCTATGTTCGCCCGGACAGGATAGGCCCGTAATGGATTTCAGAGCACGATTAACCAATAGTGAGACGGATTTGGAAGCTGCATCATGGTGGCTGCTTCAAAATCCTGCTTCATTGAAGGAAAATACCGATAGAAACTCCGCGTATGGGCAATGGGATTTCAGAATTACAAATTCGGACGGAGAAGCGGTCCCTAGGGTCTCCCTTGGTCCCGGGGACTTCACCGAGGTCTTCATCAGCGCAACTCTGACCAATGAAGTAGAGGTGGGGAACCATACTGTCTATCTGAGAATTGTTGAGGACATAGAAGAAGACGAACCAAGATATTTCGACCTTCCAATGACATTTGAGATTGAAGCAGATCAACCGATGCTGGGGATCGTCCAGGTTTCCCAGAATACCAAACTTGCCCCTGGGAATGACTATTCCATCCAGATGAAGGTGAAGAATGAGGGTAATAGTCCAATGACCGTTCTACTGGAAGCCGATGTGGACGAGGGTGGTTGGGATGTGAGCATCGGTGGCCTTTCTGGATCTCCTCTGATAGAAATTGAGGCATTTGACGAGGCAACCTTTACAGTCGAAATTTCCGTTTCAAGTTCAGCAAACAATGGCGACTCAATTCCAATCACAGTCACTGCCACCCCGCTAGATACAGAGCAGAGTTTCTCAGAGTCACTAACTGCCAAATTTACACTCGTGGCAATCGTTGAGATCGGCTCATTCGTCGATATTATCGTAAACGAAATGGCCCACCCGCGACCAATCACTCTTGTTCTGGTTTTGGTCAGCGTTCTATTGCTGTTTGCCGGGATTCAGAGCAGGCTCAATCGGAGGAGATGGGCGGCACAAATGAGGATGCTGGAATCACTCTCCGAAGATGATGTCCAGATTGAAGAAAACACTCCTGAGATTCCCGCACCAGTCACTGTCGAGGAAGAATCTAGCAGTATAGATAGGTACGACGATGACGATGTCGAGCTATTATAGTCAGCAAATGTACGAACGACGCTCCATTCTTCTTAAGACCCGGAGTTAGCGGCCTACAAAAAGAGACTGATATCCATGCAGTTAGTAACTTCAGATTATGGAGAATCTGACTCCCCGGCCAAGAAGAGATCAGCCACTTTTCTGACCTTCTTGCTACTAATGACCGGAGCAGCATCTATGCAACTAGCCGTCTTCGAGGTTTCCGCTACTGTGAACGACCAGGATGCAGACGGCCTTCCATATGGGATTGAGTTTCTGATCAATACCCAGCCACAGGATTGGGATTCTGATAACGACGGTCTCCCTGATGGATGGGAATGGCAATATGGCTTAGACCCCCTTTCGTCATCGGGAGAAAACGGCTCCACAGGAGACCCCGATTCCGATGGCCTCACGAACCTGAACGAGTATCTTTTCGGAATTCCAGCGGGTTGGGATGAGCCATCCACCACCAACGTCCTGGACAATGGTGTTTGGTGGAATGGCACTATTCCAGTTTCAAACTGGGACGAGGAGAGTGCCATGCAAGTGATCCAGGGTTCTGGTTCAGATGGTGCAGACGAGGATCCAGTAGGAAACATCTGCACCGATACCTTCGACAACGATCACGATGGAATGGTTGATTCTAATGACCCGGACTTCGATGGAGATGCCGATTGCAGCTCTAATGACGATGATGGGGACGGATTAGAAGATGAGGATCCCAATGGTTGGGATACTGATGGGGATGGGATGCCTGATGGGTGGGAGGCAGCAAATGGCCTCGATCCAACCTCGAACTCAAACCAAGATGGAACTTACGGGGACCCTGACTCAGACGGCCTGTCAAACATTTACGAGTACGTCAACCCTGCATGGGGGACTAGGAATGGAACGACATTCCCACCTACACAGTACTTCAGGCCCGGACCGATCAACATGACGATAACTGAGTCGCCTTGCAATCCAGTACTATCACTCGGTCCGGGCGGGTGTGGAATTTTTACCGCAGAGGTCGATGGTATTACCCAGACTGACCCTCAGAACAACGATACCGATGGTGACGGTCTTAATGACTCCCTTGAGGGCCTCATATTACTTACTGATCCAACATCTCCGGACACTGACTCGGATGGAATTCTAGATGGAATAGAATACAATGGTTCCTATGGGGATCCGGCTCAGGGTTCGGACCCCAGGAGCAACAATACGGACGGGGACCATTTGGATGATGGCGACGAAGATCTGAATGGCAATGGTGTGATTGATCCCGGTGAGACGGATCCAACTAGGATAAACGATGAGGGTGATTTCGATGGTGATGGGCTACAAAATTGGGAGGAGAACAACTCCTGCACGCTTTGGAACGTCTCCGATTCAGATGGGGGCGGGATTAGTGACGGTGACGAAGGATTCCCTGGACAGACCGACCCCTGCACATCAATTTTCGAACTCGTCTTCACAATCATATTCTGGGATTCAGATGCCGATACGCTGACCATCAACTCCACAGAAGGAATAAACCCTAATCCTTCGGATTGGAGGGGAAACGCCCCAATGGCCTACTTTGTATCTGCCAATGGTTCACGGACACCGTTCAGCTATGACTCCCTGGAGGAACCATCATTCCTGAAGGGAGTTGATACGGAACCTCCATCAGGAGCAGCATCGATTTCATTCATCAACGGCTCTTGGTGTTGGGATGCTTCTGCAAATGCTACCAATGACCCATGGTGTGATGATGACTACAAGGACACGGATGGTGATGGCCTTGCAGATTGGGAGGAATTGACAGCAGCATGGGGTTACCTATCCGACCCGACCCTCTACGATACCGATGGGGATGGCGTCAATGACCTATCAGAAACTCTGAATTTTACAGACCCAAGAGAGCCCTGCCACAATCTTCTAGATTCCGATGGCGACGGTCTCAACAACTATTTCGAGAATACCACTGGTTGTTCAATGATTTTCGGTATCGGTGGCTTCGGCTTCGGAGGAAATTTCACGTCTGACGTTTGGTTCACTCTATGGAACGTGGCAGATACTGATAATGGAGGGGTTGAGGATGGTCAGGAATATCTAGACGGGACAAACCCGCAAGACAATCCAGACGACGATATCAACCCTCTAGATACCGATGGCGATGGGATACCTGATCTGATAGAGCAGGAGATAGGAACCGACTGGCTCGACCCAGATTCTGATGGTGGAGGAATTCCGGATGGAGAAGAATGCCCAGAGGACTTTTGGGTTCTGGATTGCATCGGATCCCCGGGCGATCCTTTCAATCCAATTGACGATATACAGGAGAATGCACTGATGTTCACTGCTACAAATAGCTCTGAAGGGCTGGATCCGACCCTCAAACACTATTGGAGATGGCATACCTATGACTTCTACACCGGGGTATCATGGGGCGTCAATAGCACCCTTGTGGGGAATACTCAGGTCATTCCGGAATTCTCCACAGAGCAAGGTGTTGCAGACCAGTCTTTCTGGAATCACTCTGGTCCACTATCATGGGAGATAATTTTCGATGAAGCCGGTTACATTGGCCCTGGACAAGAACTCATTCAGCCTTACAATGTAGTCAATTTCACAACATGGGTTGATATTTCAGCCGGACTCAATTTCTCTAACTACACTCGAGACATTATCATTGACAGCGCCGTCATCGAGGCACTATACGTCAACGCTCCAGAGGTGATTCTGTCCGCTGCAATCAGAGACAACTCCACGGCCTTCGCTGATTCTGATTACGGCAAGGACCTCCCTCAAGAATTCATGAACGACTCGAGTTTTGTCGCAAATGTTACCCAGGATGTTCTTGATCAGTCAGGGGCGATATCAGCCTGGGACAAGGTCACAGCCATTCAGAATTTCATAGTCAACGGCAATGAAACAATCACCTTCCTAAGGAATCACTTCGGCTCTGGAAGAGCAAGCGGTCTTGGGATAGACAGTGATGTTACTCATTGGATTCTAAACTCCTCCAGGGAAGGGGACTGTGATGAGTTCACATCCGTGTTCGTGACTATGCTTAGGATCGCGGGAATTCCCGCACGAAAGGTCACCGGTTTCTCGGGCGGTACGTGGGACGGTAAGGCATTCAACGTGTATGGCAAAGACTTCACTAGATGGGCCGAGGTTCATTTGCAGACCAATCAGAACCAGGGCGAACTTGATCTTGGCTGGATTCCCTTCGAAGCTTGCCCAGCGATGTCTGAAGTTAGGGTTAATGTGGAGTCTTGGGGGCCAACCTCTGTTCAGAGGAATACAACTACATCAGAAGATATCTGGGTCGAGGGCACCATGGAGTTTGTAGAAAACCAGACACTGGTGGAGAACATCTCACTCTCAATGTACCTCGTCGAACCCAATCAATCCGAGCAGGTTCCAGGGAGCGCGGCAATCCTAGATCACTTGGTGGCCAATGTGACAACAGATGAGAACGGCTCATTCAATCTAACCGGGCTCCCCCAGCAGATAATACAACCCGGCTTCGGGTCTTTGGTAATACTGACCACCGAAATGGGATATGTGGGCACGCAAGGGATTTCCATGCCGTGGCAGGTAAATATCACGGATAACGTATCTATGACCATTACTAGTCCAATTCCAGTGGTACAGCCAATGCTAGGGATTGGTGTCAACTCATCAATAACCGGGCAACTTTCCTGGGCAAATTCACCATTCTTGGACCCTTCAATCGTGGATGACCTTCAGGTTACTCTGAACTACTCTTCAGATGTTGACGGCGAAGTATCGATTGTTTCCGGGGTATCTGGAGGGGGCTACTACGAGTTCATTGTTCCAATCGACGAGACAGAACCTCTCGGATTAATGGATGCTGCAATTTCATTCGATGGTTGGCATTTCGACGACCTGAACAATGCAACCACTCCTTCTTACCATGCGCTCCCAGGGTCTCTTCCATTCAAGATCAACGTCACGCTTTCTCCTGACCTGATAGTAGATATTCAGCCCCAGGGGCAGAATAACTCAATTTTGGAGATTGGCAGCAATATCTACCTGAACGGCACCGTACTCAGTAGGGGACCTTCCCCTACTCCGCTAAACGGCACATTGATTCTAGAGATGCGTAGGGCTGATCTCTCAGGCCCATTCCAAGAATTGACCACATGGTACCTCAATAATTCCTCCTGGGGTTCCAATCCCGGCGAATTCTCCATTGTTTGGCCCTTCTCTGCCTCTGAAGTACCCCTTCCGGCGGGACCGGTAGATGTACGCCTGCAGTTCGACTCAGACGACTTGAATTCGAATGATCAAGAACAATTTGTCGATACTTACGGAATCCGCAGTTTCGTTGTTTTCGACTACGAACTACCATTCGCGATAAGGGGCAGGGAGTATGCTGTTGACGTTTTCCTGGAGGATCACACTGGCTCATCGTTTGCCCCGTTCGATGGGGAATACGACCTAATTTTCGATGGCGACCTCGTTTGGAACGAAACAGACCCTGATGCTGGTCGAGTGACTCCCACCTTCATCCCCTCTTTCACGATGACTCCGGGGGACTATGACTGGAATCTCAGTTATGGGGGCTCCACTTGGCTCAGTCCCAATTCTACATCGGGAGTTCTAAGGGTCCGAGGTATGGGAAATGCTTCTGCAAGCCTCTCTAATGACTGGTCTGTAAGGGGGTCGACAAATTGGGTCTCCGGATTCGCAAACGATATGGTGCTGCAGAGCCAGATTACTGGCAACAACAGTTCTGTTTCGGTCCAACTAGTCTTACCCTCGGAACTTCCCCCAACCCCGGGTGGATTCCCAGCAGCCGGACCCACCTACAATATCGCAAGCGGTTGGGTGGATGAATCGTCGGGCGCATACAACATATCATTTGAGATCCCCCAGGGAGTTCCCTCGGGCGTGTACGAGCTACATGTCACATTGAGTTTCTCTGGAAACCCCCCAGAAGGAGGAAGCTACTACAATGCTGGAGATCCAACAATAATCGATTTAGGGGTGCAGACTGAGTTCGTCGTCGAGACCGAGCCCCAATCTGCCATAGTTACAGCAGGAGAAGAATTACTGCTCCAAACAACAGTGACGGATGTCGAAGATCCAGATGTAGCACTTCCTGGCGTATCCCTGGATCTATACTTCGACTGGGGCGGCCCCCTTCAGACAATACTGCAATCTGGAACCACTAACTCAGAAGGCCAGTTCTCCTTCGATCCAATCGTCCCATCCACTGCTCCACCTGGATTCTACGACATAAGGGTGCACGCACCCGATGACCTCTCGGACACCCTTGCATCGACCGAAGCAGGGAGGTGGCTCGGGAACGAAAGTTTCGTGAACCTAACAGTGCAAGTTGCTAGCTCAGTAGAGATAACCTCAATCCCTTCTCAGGTTACTGCACTACAATCATTCAACTTGGTGGGCAATGTGATGGATTCAGCAGATGCCAATAGGACGGTAGAAGGACCGGTCGGGATCAATGTATTCTTCCTCGACGAACCAGATGAACTACTGATAGATAACCAAACAACGAATATGTCTGGCGCATTCAACCTCACTGTCCCTACGGACACTCTAGGCAACGGTGTCCTAAGGGGTGACAGGACCGTGGTCGTGAGCGTAGTCAATGGGTCGACGCCATTCTACCTCACAGGCAATGGGGACGCTTCAATACTAGTTGTGGGTATCTCCCAATTCGCCGATTCTAATCCGTTCATCAACACTATCGTCGACAGAGGAGAATCAATCACGATCACAACTAGGCTAGTGGAGTTCAGTAACAACGAGAACCCCCTCTCTGGCTTCGAAGTATTGGCTCGATTCCATGACACCTGGCTAGATCCAGCAGTAACAGCTTCCGATGGCAGTGTTGCCTTCGAATACGAAGTTCCTCATGACCAACCACTTGGACTTGTGAATGTCACCTTCGTCTTCAACGGGTCTGCTGACCTCCAACAAGCGGTGCAGATCCTGAATACAATTACCGTGAGATCTTCGGCCACCATGGCAATAGATCCGATTACCGCGAACCCACTTCCGGGAGAATTCTTCAACGTCACAGGCTCTCTTACATCGAGTAACGGTTCGGGCCTATCAGACGTTTCTGGGAACCCCTTGAATCCAACATTGACATTCTCTATTGACGGCGAATCCAATACATTCACAGTTTCTCAGGTCACCTTCAATGCCGATGGAACTTGGTCAGCGGAGATAAGGCTGGATCTTTCTTTCCCACGAGGTCCTCATGGATTGGATGTTTCCTTCACCCCGCAGGTGACATATTTTACCTCTGCATCTGGGTTTGCCACCTTCGATAGCAGAGGTTTTTCTGTTCTAACCATAGAAAGCCCAGATGACCTCGATCCCGATAACAGGACAATCAGAGGAGATACTTTCGATATCTCCCTCTCCCTGATAGATAACGCAGGCGGGCCCGTAATTTCCTCGACCATAGTGGTAAGCATTGACAATCTCACCGTATGGGGCGGCCTCTCTGATTCGAATGGCACCGCCTCAGCATCAATACTGGTCAGGCCAGATAGAGAACCCGGCCCAATGGTAGTCACAGCCACGTTCTCGGGAATCAATGGTACAATTGGTCTTCTAGGCGACGTGGCATGGACTCGGGTAGTCGTCCTTGCTCCCACAGCCTTGGTCCTGAAGGAAGCATCCTCGCCATCCATAGCCGGTGGTTCGGTTACCCTAATTGGTTCACTCTTGGATGAAAGGGGGCAACTCCTGCAGCACGACGGAAACTCCAGTGGTGGCCTGATTCACCTGTATATCGATGGTAACGACGTCGGGCCCTCATTCACTACATTCTCCAACGCTACTACGGGACAGTGGTCAATAACCTACCTAATCCCTTCAGACATGGGTTTCGGCTCCCACACCGCACGCGTAGATTTCCTAGGGGGATTTTCATGGGTAGATCCAATGGGCCAAGGCGACTCCCTCAATCCAGAATACTATCTGGGATCCTCTGACTCAATGGTGTTCAATGTCACCCAACCGACACAAGTAGTAATTTCCACCCCGCCGGCCGAGATTGACAGGACCGAGGTGGCGGTTGTAGAGGGTGTGCTAACAGATGGCATCGGTCGGCCCATACCTGGCAGGGACCTTGTCATGTCCGTGAACGGGCAGGAAATTACTTCACTATCAGTTGATGCAAATGGGTCATTCACAGGTTTTGTCCCCATTGCATCAGATATGGAACTAGGGCCAATGGTAATCGGGATAGAGTTCGCTGGTGAGGATTTCCTGCTCCAGTCAGAATCATCCGTGGTGTTCACCGTATTCTCCCCAGTTTTCCTCACAATGGATCCAATCGGTCCAATCGCAGTCGGAGACGTCATGCTGATTTCTGGTTCTGCAAAGGACAACTTGGAGGATGGTTGGCTAGCGAGCCAGACAATAGAGGTATTCGTCGATGGCGTATTGGTCGGCATCACCAGCAGCCAGGAAACTGGTATTTGGTCATTGGAGTGGGCAATCCCGGAGTCTGTGGATGTCGGCAACCATTCGATTTCTGCAATTTCTCCAGCACAAGGTTTCTACAGGCAGGGCATCATAGATTCAAATTTCACCGTTTCTTACCATACCACAATTTCACATCAGGTCGAACAGACGTATGTCACCAGAGGCGGACATTGGAACTTCAGTGGTCGCCTTTTCGAATCCGACACCGGTTTCGAGCAGGGCCTCGAGGGCCGGGAGATCTCGGTATTATTGGATGGCTCCCCAGTCGAATTGGTCGTCACAGAGGAAGGGGGCTTCTTCTCCTACAGCCATAGGGTGCAATACGCATTGAACAGAGGTTCTCACAACGTCTCGTTCCAGTTCGGTGGTGAGTTACTCTACCTCTCCACGGAGGCAGTTTCACAGGTCTTTGCCCTGTCTGACATCTTAGTCGAGGTTCAGCCAATAACCAATACGATCATTCGAGGCGATGCGTCGCCTTCCAGCTCAATAATGATTCAAGGACTAGTAAGGGAAGTAGGAGGGGAGTCAGCAATCTTCGCCAACCTTTCCATGGGCCTAACATGGGGTGAGTCGAATCTGCCGATCACCGCCGGCCCATGGGATAATCCGAGCACTATGAACTTCCAGATCAGAGCAAAGGCCCAGGAATTCATGCTCCCCGGTGTGAACGTCATCACCATAGTGGTCGACTCCGACCAGTCGAGGTTCCTGAATGGGATTTCTAAGGAAATCGAGATTCTCGTGATGATTGAGGTAGACTTCGTATACTCCGAACTGGATCTATCAAACGGCCAGAGGGTGATCAAGGGGACCGTAAACGCCACGGCTAGGGACACCGGGTCTCCTCTGGAGGGGCTTTCACTGACGGCCAGTCTGGTCAATGGCAGCACCACACACTTCTCCGTCTCCAAGCTAACAGGGGAAGATGGCGTCTTCCAGTACGAATTCAAGACAATGGCGCCCCTGCCAGCCTTTTCAGAACAGTCGCTGCCCCCGGAGGGATGGGGCCTGCTAAGCGTGATGATTGGCTCTGACTCCGAGTTCATTGAACCAGGCAGCCTCGCCTTGCTACCATCATCTGGTGTTTCCATTACTTACGAGAAACAGGAGGGCGACTCTCTCTTCGGTAGCGCAGCCGTAGGAATCGGAGCCCTGGTGATAGCCGCCATCGCCATCGCCATAGGGGCCTTGGCTTTCAATACGAAGAGAAAATCAACAATTAGGGAACTAGCCAAGGTTCTCGGCCAGACCGTGGAGATGCTTGCATCTGGCGATGAATACCGACGAGCAATCTTCCTGTGCTACGAGAACATGTGTTCGGTCCTCATGCGCCGAGGCTTCCTACGAAGAAGCTTCGAGACTGTAAGAGAGTTCGAGCACGCAATCCGGGAGGCCCTCCCAATCAGCGAGGCATCCTTGGTGTCCTTGGATCGAATTTTCGAGGAGGCCAGGTACTCAAGCCACGTTCTCGGGGACACTCACAGGGACAACGCACAACTGGCGCTCTCTTCAGTCATGCAGGAGATTGAGGCAATTCAAGACATACCAAAGAGGGATTTGCATTTCGAGATCGATGAGTGACTCAATCCAACTTGATCGTAATGAATTCCCCTTCCCAAATTGCCTCTGAAACGCTTCTCCCCTCGGGTAGTCGGAATTTCCTCACCAATCCGCCAAACCTCTCTGAAGAAATCATTCGGACAATCTGAGAGTCATTTTCAATCGTCGTGTCGATGGCGATCTCGTTCTTGTTTGTCGTTTGCAATGGCAGCCTTATTTCGGATCCTGACCATTCTCCCCCGAACTCGGAGACAAACTCACCCAAGGTTGAAATGGACCTGCCAATGACTCTAGACTCCACTTCAGAAACCACGGAGTCGTGCGTCTCCATTACATCTGAGAGATGGGGCAACTCATTTAGGAAGACCCGGTGCATGGACTCTGCATCAGTATTAAGCCCTACTTTCAGATCCGCCAGATCACCAATTGCCTCTATCTCCGCCTCAGATTCGACATCGACCCTAGTCCATTCCATGCAATGCCCAGTTGCCCGACTCGCATGAACCCATTGTCGGTCAGTTCTCGAAAAATGCCTTGACCCGTTCTGCCGTTCTTTCAGGTTTTGATGTCCTCATCTTCTGCATTGCAGGCATACAACTGCTGACTCTTCTTTCTAGAAGCCTCTTCTCCAGTAGAACCACAATCGCCCTATCTTCGCTTTTTCTTATTGGCCTTCCAAGGGCTTGCAATATGCTGTTAACAGCCGGTTGGAGACTTGCATACTTCCATGCTCGGTTCCTATCGTACTTCTTCGAATAGTACTCAAGCAAGGCATCCTGTCTGGCACTTGGTGGCGGCAAAGGGAGGCCAACGCAAACAAGGGCATTCAGAACATTTTCCGAGTAGTCGATTCCTTCGGATAACTTTCCACTCAGCACTCCAAAAAGAGCAGCACCCCCCATTTGCTTCTGTTCATAGAGTTTGGAGATCAAGCTCTCTACCCCCGATTTACTCATTCGCTGCTCTTCCCTGATTATTTTCTTCGGGCTCCAAGTATTCTCAAACTCGTCATGAATCCTATCTAGCATAGAATAGCTGGGAGCAAAAATGGCAACGTTTCCTTTCGTGTTGTCAATTACTGACTTTACATGGCTAATTATTGAAGAAAAACACTCTTCTCTTTCAGTGAACTTGCTTGTCACATCACTTGCAATTAGCACTGGCCTGTTGCCCAAGGGGAAACCCGAAGAATACTCGTTGCATGAAGAACGAATACTTGGCACCCCTAGTATATCTGCGTACATTTCTGGAGGGAATAGTGTTCCAGACATCAATATCGAACCTAGGCATTGTTCGAAGATGGGCTCCCCAACAACACTAGGATCCAGCAGATGACTGGTTATCCTTGGCTCATCTAACAGTTCATCGAAGACTAATGCCAATGCTGGATTTTTCCTATATCTGATACAAATCTCCAAGATCTCAGCAAGCCTAGTACATTCATTCTGTTCATCTTCCTCCAAATCCTCATCTTCTTCGATTACTACTGATAACAATCTTGCAATCATCCCCCTCAGACGAGAAATATCGTCTTCAGACTCTCCTTCTACCACTCCTCCTATGGCCTTCGAAACAACGTCTATGAATTCCTGAGTCGCCACTCTGACATCATCCCCCTTTGTTTGTTGGTTCTCAGACTTTTTCTCTTCGAACCATTTCCTTAGACTTGCATCATCCCTTAGCGCTCGTATTTGCCTCTCTAGGGATTTTGCTTCTCTAAGCTGATTCGATTCTGGGATCTCCATGTCAGCCTCTCTTTTCTCCATACTCTCCTTGTATTCTTCTACATCAGACAATGCTCTTTGGAATACTTTCTGTGTAATTCTTCTCTCCAAGCCGCTCCTAATACGATCCGGGAGGTTATGTGCTTCATCGATGATTAGAATCGTGTTTTCCAAATCTATTCCCATTACTGGTAGTGAAGAATCTCTGACGCCCTCCACGAAAACGTGATTGTAGTCACAGACGATTACCCTGGTATTTTTTGCCGCATCTCTTGCAGTTGCCCAAGCACACACTTCCGTCTTCCTGACTCGCTTCAGTACCTGATCGACATGCCTCGGTTCAGAATGGATGAACTCCTCTAAGTCCGCTCTGAGAAATCTCCTCTCCGATTCAGTTACCCCAATTTCGCAATTACACTTCCCTGTTGACCGATCTACAGATTTGCACATGCTCTCTCTTCCAATGATGTCAACCACTTTCACCCTGCTGAATCCACTTGGCAGCCTCTTGTTGATATCACGAATTGTATCAACTACGATTCTGTGTTGTGATTGCCTCCCTGTTAGAAACATAATTTTTGGAATCTCTGGATTCTCACTTTGATTAGCAGCATTTAGTGCAGATGCCAGTGCAGCAGCAGTCTTTCCAATTCCAGTCGGTGCCGCAGCTAGTAGGAAACCCCCATTCTTCAATGCGGCAATTCCATCAGATATCATCCCTATTTGAGACTCTCTTGGAGCCTCATGAGCGAAGAAAAGATTGCCATTTGCCAATCCTGAACCAGACACGGAGATGTACCGGGAAATTGACCGTCCATAAGTTTGCATCCCGAAAATTAGCATTCCATCTGGGAAGATTCGGGTTGCCCCGCACGCGTGGTGCGGGACGGTGTGTGTGTTGAGTTCTATTTCTGCTCTGCTTTCCTAGGGGACCGAGGGGCTTCACTGGGTTCGTAACCAACAGCGTTGCTAAGCTTCTTCGCTCTATCTCTGATGTTCCTCAGTCCGTTGCCGAATCTCCTGGCATCTCTTGAATGGTGGTTGGGGGAGCGGACAAGCCGCCCCCCCGATTTTCTTCCGTGCATCCCAACTTCGCCCATATCTCTCTCTCCTAAGCGTTTGAATCCTCATCATGTCTGAAGCGCAACTCATCCATGCGCTTTCTGATTAGTTCCACAACCGTGGCTCCTTCGATCATCTCCTTGCGGATCATCTCCCTGGCTGATTGTCTAAGGACGACATCCGCCGGCTCGCCGACAATCTTGCAGTAGTCCCTCAGTTTGATGGTTAAATCGGGGCCTAGGTCCACCTCGACTCGACCTCCCTTGCCAGGCAGTGGTGTCGATAGCATTCTCCTAATTGCCTCTCTAATCACATCGGACCTGTTCCTCATGCCATCGAAGCCAACGAGTCTGTCTAGTTCCAGCAGGTGGTCCTCTGGTATCCTTAGCGAGACCATTGGACTGTTGCCGGGCACCCTCTGTTCCTCCTGAGTCTGCGAGAGACGCGTACAGGATATAATTGTATTGCAATTGAATTGCAAATGAAATACATTGTTGGTATTTTGAAAACATCCACTTGACGCCTCTAACGAGCGATTCAAGGCACATGGGCGACTGGCATCTCATGGTGCAACTGTGAAAGTCATCAATGATGCAATACATGGCCAGTTCAAACTGGAGGGAGTCGCCCAGGATCTTCTTTCCACTCCTGAGATGAACAAACTAAGTCACATCAAGCAACTAGGCTTGGCTCATTTGGTTTTCCCAGGTGCTCATCATACTAGGTTTGAGCACTCTCTTGGGGCCTCGCACATCGCAGGCAGGATGGCAGAGTCACTTTCATTGGGGGATGGTGACGCGGATACCCTAAGGGCAGCTGCTATGCTTCATGACGTGGGTCATGGACCATACTCGCACACATTGGAGCATATCTTGGCAGATAGAGGGGGGATGGACCACATGGAGGTAACGAAGGGGATCATCCTAGGGGAATACGATGTAATCGTAGACGGAGAGGGGGAGTCAATAGACGAAAGGAAAACAATTCCCGGTATCTTGGAGGAAAACGGTCTAGATCCAAAGCTAGTTTCGTCATTGATTACCGGTCCCGATGCCTCAGGTACGGAGAGGTCATTGCTGAGTTGGACTGAGGGGCGAGAGGATTTCTCTGGAGAAGATAAGACATTGGCACAACTTGTTCACGGGCCCGTAGATTGCGACCAATTGGACTACTTGCTGAGAGACTCCCATTTCACTGGAGTGAAGCATGGAGTGGTTGACCACAACCGACTAATCGAGTGCCTCCGTAGCCAGGGGGGGGACATTGTTGTCGAGCAGGGAGGCCTTTCGGCGCTAGAAGGGATGTTGGTGGCCAGGGGCCTAATGTATAGTGCAGTTTACTTCCATAGGGTTACACGAGTGACGGAGGTAATGCTCTCTCGTGCTGTGGAGAGGGCAGGGGATGCTCTGCCAGACTCTATCGATCTCCAGAGGAGAGTCGACGCGGAGATTTGGGGCGCACTTGACAAGGCTGGTGGTTTCTCGAGGGACATGATTACAAGACTAAAGTACCGCAACTTGCTCAAAGTTTGCCTAAGTAGGAGGAAAGATGATCTGGGGCCTGAACAGATAGAAAAACTTGCATCAATAGCGAACGATTTGAGTTCTAGGAGAGAGATTGAGGACGACATAGCATTCCGCGCGGGCCTGGAACCAGGATATGTTGCAATAGATGTCCCAAGTGTAAAACTCCTACTTTCTGAGCCTAGGATGGCTCAGGTCGATGTTAAGGTAGTCGGTGATGATGGTAAGACCAGATGGCTAAAGGAGGTTACCCCAATGGCGGAAGCTCTGAGAAAGAGACAAGTCAGCCAAGAGTCTGTCTATGTGATGACTTTACCTGGAAGCGAGAAAAGAGTTTCAGAAGTCGCTAAAACGATACTGTTTGAATAACGCTCCTAAACTGATTGCTAACTTGGAACATTCAAAAGGGGGGCATAAGCAGGGGCGCCCGCCCGCATCAGGGTTCAACATAATCGTTGGTGACCAAATGGACAAAGCCATAAAATCAGTTTACGAGACAGTGAAAGCAAGAGACCCGGACCAGCCAGAGTTCCATCAGGCAGTCGAAGAAGTACTCGACAGCCTTGGACCAGTGATTTCTGAGAATCCAGAGTACATCGACGTAGTCCAGGGGATGGTAGAGCCTGAGAGGGTGATTCAGTTCAGGGTCCCATGGTACGATGACGAGGGTAACCTCCAAGTGAACCGTGGCATCAGAGTGCAGTTCAACAGTGCTATTGGCCCATATAAGGGAGGCCTCAGATTCCACCCAAGCGTCAATCAATCAATANTGAAGTTCTTAGGATTTGAGCAGATTTTCAAGAACAGNCTAACCGGTTTGCCAATGGGCGGCGGAAAGGGCGGTTCCGACTTCAATCCCAAGGGNAAGTCAGACTCAGAGGTAAAGAGATTCTGCCAGTCATTCATGAGCGAGCTATGGAGGCATATTGGTGCAGATCTAGATGTCCCAGCAGGGGACATCGGAGTAGGTGGAAGAGAGATTGGATACCTATTCGGAATGTACAGGAAGATGGCAAACGAGTTCACGGCGGGGGTCCTAACAGGGAAGGGCCTCTCATACGGTGGTTCCCTAGTCAGGCCAGAGGCAACAGGGTATGGCTTGGTCTACTTCGCAAGGGAGATGCTTGCAACAAAGGGCAAGTCGTTCGACGGGGCAACAGTCGCCATCAGCGGCTCCGGAAACGTCGCCCAGTTCGCCTGTGAGAAGGTGCTAGACCTAGGGGGCAAGCCAGTCACCATGTCAGATAGCAGTGGATACATCTACGATGCATCTGGAATCGATCGCGAGAAGCTGGCTTGGCTGCAGGACCTGAAGAACAACAGAAGAGGGCGAATTAAGGAATATGCCGAAAACTTCGATGGAGTGGAGTATACAGCATCAAAGCCAGAGCCAAATCACAACGAGCTCTGGAGTACAAAGGTCGACGTCGCTCTTCCTTGCGCCACCCAGAACGAGATAAACGGCGCAGAGGCACAGATGCTAGTAGAGAGTGGAGTAACTGCGGTAGCCGAGGGGGCTAACATGCCATGCACCCCGGAGGCGGTCGAGGTTTTCCTTGAGAACGGGATCCTCTTCGCACCTGGTAAGGCTAGCAACGCAGGCGGTGTTGCAACATCGGGTCTGGAGATGAGTCAGAATAGCCTTAGAATGAGCTGGACAAGGGAAGAGGTAGACCAGAAGCTCGAGGGAATCATGGTGAACATCCACAAGAATGCATTCGAGACGGCTGAGAAGTACGGCATGCCCGGAAATTATGTCGCTGGAGCAAACATCGCCGGCTTCCTGAAGATAGCACAGTCTACGATGGCACAGGGAATCCTCTGATGCTACTCTTCTAGATCCTCTTCTCTTTCGTTGTATATCGAGAATAGAAAGAAACCCCCGACAGAAGCCGCTATTGCTAATGCGATTAAGGCTGGCAGGAGTGAGTCCCCCCCATCATCTTCTGCTGCAACCCAATTCACATTCTGACTGGACATTTGTCCTCCTCCGAAAGCAAACTCATCCACTAGTTGTGTAGGGGTTAGAATTCTGCAGGAGAGGGAATCTTCACCCAGAACCGATACTCTCCAACTGAACGAAATCGTCACTTGCTCCCCCGGTCCGATGATGGAATTGGGGAATGAGGGTGAGATTTGTGCAGTTGTATTGGTACTGACGTCCTCGCAATTGATTGCCAATGATGCTGCTGCTGAACCTGAATTCGAAATTACGGCATCGACATTCACAGAATCGCCGACTGAGGCTTCATTCAGCGCCCCATCTTCTCCACTAACGGAAAGACTGTCCCAAACCACCATCGGAGTTCCACTTTCCACCTTTACTTCAGAATCCCAAGTAAGTTCGAATTGACCCCCCCCATAGTGGCCTATTCCCGATTCCTCCGGATTCCATGCAGTTCTGTAGTCTGTAATGGTGACAATAGCCTGCTCACTCCAGATCTCTTCTTCCTCCCAAGTATTATCTTCCGACCAAGCTATCTCGACCACTCTCTCCCTCCCACCATCTATGAAGGAAACTCCAATTTCGTTGCTGAAGTTTGAGTAACTGGGAAATTTGTGCATCCCTGTGATCTCGTATGTGATGAACATTGCATCGAAGGAAAGCCTCTGACTCGATACTCTCCTCTCCCACTTGTCGGTTAATCCGCCTGAACCGGCCACATCATCGCCCCAGATGATTGTAGAGTGTGCATTGGCCCTGACGTCATGGTCGTCAGTACTGTTTGTGAATTGCGAACCCCCTCCTAGGTGGATTTCTGCATCATCGCTAGTCAATAGGATTGGTCCGACTCTATTCAGCAAAGAATCATTGATGTGGACATTGCTCGATGAGGAAATTTGACCTCCGAAGATAATTGAATTGGTGGAGACAAATTCACCCTCAGTCAAAATAGTAAATCCAGGAGGGCCATAAACCATCATATTTCGGAATTCAAACTCAGCTGCGTTTGTTGGATAAATACAAGATGGACAATCAAAATCGCCTCCATTTGCTCTTTTTACTGATATGGAGCTGACCGACGGGGGATGGCACAGCGGCCCAACCAGATCAATCCATATTTCACCATCAGGAACATTTTCAATTTCTAACGAGTACTCTTGTCCCGACAAATCCTCAGAGTGATCCCCAAAATACGCTGTAACTCCATCAAATGTTGTTGGCTCAATCGCAGTCATAGTTACAAGGACAGTTGAGGAACTAGGCCATTCAATTTTGACTCCAGATCTATTTCCCTGGTCACAGTATCCGTAACCCACTAATTCTCCAGGAGGGGCCGAGGAAATAAGACTCGAGTTGTATATGCCAAGAATTGAATTTTCATCGACAAAAATTTCTACCCCATCAGATATGGAGACCTCTGAATCGACAAAGTTCAGTATCCCTCCGTTTACTACTCTGACATTATGTGAGAGCGACATGTCATCAGACCATGTCATGTTTGACTCAATGATGATGTCATCCTCTTCAGCGACAACGCTGTTTGGGAACATTGCCACTGAAAATAATAGGACGAGGCACAACATTACAGGATTTCTTCTATTCATTGACAACCCGTACTGAAAGAGGGACATGAATATCACCCCTCTGGTCTCTATCTTTACACGCATTATTCACATCCGAAATAGTGCGAAGGTTCATCCTCCTAATTTCACTGCCACGGTTGTGTCATCGGATACACTTCCTTGGGACGACCCCTTAATTGCCCCTCTTCTCGTGCTATGGCTTTACCTGCCCGGATATCTTTCCAATACTGCAGCCATGCTGGGTGGCAAATGGATTCCAGATCTGACAGGGATCCCAGTTTTCACTATTGATGGGGGCAGGGTGATGTCGGACGGGAACCGAGTATTGGGGGACGGGAAGACCTGGAATGGCCTAATCGGGGGGACCATCGGAGGTGGCCTTTTGGGAGTTTTAACCCAAAAGATTGCGAATGGCAATACGGCGGATTCTGCCCCATTCCTTGACTCCCTTTCGACATATGGTACGAATTCCTCGGAGATCTCTGATGCATGGTTCTACTTCGGAGGAGAATCTGCAACTGCATTCACAATCGGATGTGTTCTCGGATTTGGTTGCATGGTTGGTGACTCTGCTGGTTCCTTCGTCAAGAGAAGACTCGGGCACAAGAGGGAAGGAAGTGTCAGTTCAAAGGCCCCTCTGCTTGACACTCTCCCATTCGCAGCCTCTGCTTTCGTCTTTGGACAACTCCTACTAGGGCCGTCTATTGTAGGTAGCCCGGAACTCCTCATGGGAATGGTAATTCTGCTCTTTGCAACGCCAATTCTTCATAGGTCTTTCAACATCATAGGATTTCGATTGGGGCTAAAGTCGGTGCCCTATTAGTAAAAGCACTATGTCGCACCCATATTACAGAAGTTGGAGGAACGAAACATGACAGGAATGGAGGTACTAGTGGTTGGTTCCGGCGGTAGAGAACACGCATTGGCGATTGGTCTTTCTGAGAGCGATTCCGTTTTCTCAGTACACTGTGCCCCGGGTAATGCGGGTACATCGATGGTGGCGACCAACCATAATGTGCCGGATTCTGACATTGAGGGAATCGTCAATCTAGCCAAAGATCTGGGAGTTTCATTGGTTGTTGTAGGTCCAGAGGCACCTCTAGTGAATGGCCTATCTGATAGGCTAAGACAGGAATCAATTCCTAGTTTCGGGCCTCATTCCGAGGGTGCCTTACTAGAAGGTTCTAAGACTCACGCAAAGACAGTGATGCAATCACTAGGAATCCCAACTGGGAGATTCGAGAGGATTGACGAAATTGACTCCATAGAGGCCAACTTAGAATCATTTGAACCCCCATGGGTCATCAAGAGGGACGTTCTCGCCGGAGGGAAGGGAGTAACCGTAACTTCCTCAAGAAAAGAGGCGTATGAAGCACTGAGAAATGGGATTGAAACAGATGGTTTCGTCCTCGTGGAAGAGCATCTTTCAGGAGAGGAGGCCTCAGTCCTAGTGATAATGGACGAGTCCGGTTATGTGATGCTGCCAGCAAGCCAGGACCACAAGAGAGTTGGAAATAATGACCAAGGTCCAAACACCGGGGGAATGGGGGCATATGCGCCTGCTCCAGTCGCAACACCATCGGTATTGGCTAGAACAAGGGAAGAGATAGTAGAACCGATGCACCACCATCTAAGGAACTCGAAGATACCCTACCGTGGTTGCCTATACGTCGGGCTGATGATTGATGAAAATGGAGCTCCCAGTGTTGTCGAGTTCAATGTGAGGCTAGGAGACCCAGAGGCCCAGGTCACTATCCCCCTGTTTCAGACAGATTTGGGCCTTGTTCTCCTTGCAGCCTCTCGGGGAAACCTCTCAGATGTCGAAGTCGAATTCAAGGAAGTCCACGCAGCAACAGTTGTGCTTGCATCGGAGGGTTATCCTGGGGATGTGATTTCAGGAAGGGTGATAGATGGTTGGGACGCCACAATAGAGGAGGGACAAGTTCTCGGTTTTGTCCATCTTGCCGGAGCAAATATCAACGACTCTGGAGAATTAATTTCAACTGGAGGGAGAGTACTCTCGTCAACAGGAGTTGCTCCTTCACTGGATGAGGCATTGGGAGCCGCTTACCAGATTATTGAGGGAATAAATCTGAAAGGTTCCCACTACAGGGAAGACATCGGTTTTCGCGCAATTCCGTGAAGAAAAATACCTCCAATCTGGAGGTTCTCTTTCCAATCCGTTCTACGAACGGTTAAAACAAGCGTTTTGGTCGGCGCGATGCTGAGTCATTGGCAAATAGGTCCGGTGGATGGGATGGAAGAAGAGAAAGAAGCCCCTCAAGACGTCCAATTCAACAACCTTGTAGCCCCTGTGTCAATAACGCTGGCACTACTTGGTTTGACTATCGTAGCCTCTTCTCTCGAAGGTAGAGAAGTTGACGGAGATTTCCTCTCCAAGGCAATCGTAATCTCTCTATCGGTACTAATTCCTGCCTGTATTGGCAGATCATCTTGGCTGATACCTCTTGATTCTGGAGTCCTGCGTGTCGGATCCATCACACTTGCAGTCTCTCTATTGGGGGTGATCGCAAATTCAGCAGACCCAGAAAACTTCAATCATTTGTTTGTCACAACATTCGTATTCGTTGGATTCGCTTCCGCGGTATTACACGAATCAGAACGATTTGAAGAGTCTGCAAATCTCCTTTCAATAGTTCTCGGCGCTCGTCTTGCAGCATTCTATTCAGGGGGCCTCATAATCGCTCAAAGTGACTCCCTCGCTGTTATTGACACAGTAAGGGAATCAATAGGGGCCGCATTCTTCTCATTCTGGCTCTCTTCAATATCACTCGGATTCCTTGTGATGGTTGGACTAAGGGGCACAGTCGAGAATAGAGGCAAGGGGGGCCTAATGTCAAACCTTCCAAACATCAGGGATAACCCAGAGGTGGGAATATACTCGTCCCTGGTCTTCGCTAGTTTCCTGATTCCACTCATCTGGATCGGACAAATTGACTCTCTCCAGGATTTCTCTCAACAGAGTCACATTGGAGTGGCTTGGGCATCATTCTCAGCCTTGGTCATCTTCATTCATGCCTTTTTCAGAGCAGAGGGTTGGCACGTATTGGGTGCACTGCTGGCAGTGAACTGGATTCTTTACACCATTGGCCATATTCATGAGATTGGAAACGAACTCCCGTCCTTATTCTCCGAGGACGGATTCGTTGGCTCATTCACCTGGTTCTTCCTATGGTTCTGGATGAATTTCTTTGCTCTCTTCTTTGCTTCCAGAGGGGTTTTCGGCGATGTAGCACCCAGAAGGGAGAGGAGCGGTTTCAGAGTCTGGTGGGACGGTAACTCCTACGCAGTGATGGTCTCTCTTGCCTTCCTGATAGCTCTAATCGTTAGAACCGCATGGAACGTAATACCAGCAATGAATGCGAACGGAACCGGGTTATGGGACATGACAGGTGGTTCTGACCCATGGTACATGAAGAGAGTAGTTGACTACGTTATTGCCGAGCGGAGTCATCTGATATTCGATCACGATAGGGCTTACCCTACTGGTGGCATTAATCCAAGGCCACCACTCTTCTCTTGGTCCCTGGCCTTGGGCGGTTTGTCCCTATCTTGGATCCTCGAGATACCGGCCGATCAAGCGGTCTGGTGGTCTATGGCTTCTCTTCCAGCAATCTATGGGGCACTCATAGTTCTTCCAATCGCAGGGATAGCCTCTCGCGCTCATAGTAAGAGGTCCGGCATTATTGCAGCTTGGCTTATCGCCCTAATGCCCGGACACATGAGCCGCTCTACATTCGCAATGTCTGATCACGACTCCTTTGCGATGCTTTTCCTGGCAATCGCATTCTATTACTGGATAAGGGCAATAGAGAATATCGATCACAATAAACTCTTCAAGTCAACTAGTACAAACCCTCTGTACATCATTGCGGGCATGAGGGAGACGTGGAAGAGGAATCCTTCACTGATGGCTAATGCATCGATGTCCGGAATCGCATTCTCAATCATGGCTCTAGGGTGGAAAGGATTCGTATACGGCCCGGGAATCCTCTTCCTGGCTTACTCGTTCCAGGTTGCAATTAATATTTTCAAAGGCAGAGATAGCATTCAATTCACCTCTGCAGCACTTCAGATGATGCTAGTCGCAATTCTAGTACCGGCCCCATTCTACGCATGGCCGGGTATGAACCTGCTTTTCGCACCCAGTGGGATGCAGCCCATGTTCTACATAATCGGGTTTACTTTCGCCATGGGGTGGGTGTCTAGCTCATTCAGGGACAAGCCATGGCTATTGGTAGTCCTTGGGGGTAGCGCATTATTCGGCTCCATCCTCGCTTTGCTATTCATACTCCAGGTTAGAGGGCTATTCAATGGGTGGGATATCCTTTTCACTGGCGGTTTCTACTTCTCCAAGAACAAGATCTTCGGAACTATCGGCGAGGCACAAGCCCCCGAGCGTGGAGTTCTTTTCGCATCCTACGGGCCCATAGTGGCCTTAATCGCAATAGGTTGTGCATTCTTGCTATTGTGGAGGGGAAGCAGGAAGAACAAGTCGGAACTTACTCTTCTGGGTCTCTGGACCATTATCGCGACATACATGGCATGGTCAGCCGGTCGTTTCATCATCAACGCAACTCCTGCAATGGCGGTAGTAGGAGGTATCGGAATCTCCATGCTATGGGGCTCTGCAAGTTTGCCATCTTTCACCAAGGTATGGAGGAACTCGGGCATTGGAACCCCAAGGACTCGTTTCAAGTCTCTTTGGCCCGCCTCCAAGGCCCGTCCAGGAGTCCCAGCCATGGTCATGGTTTTGCTTCTGATCACATCTCAACATGCAACTTACGGAATTGACGCTGGAATTCCAAGAGGGGACAAATCCGCAAGCGAAATCGATCAGAGCCTATACGACATTGTTCCGGACATACTGAGGCAGGACTTGTTAGGCTTGTTTTCAGTCATGAATAGCGATGCTTACGACCAGAGTGACTCTGGACTATGGTACATGGGCACTTTCGGCCCAAGTTTCAATTCCCAGGGATGGAATGAGGCATACGATTGGCTCTCACAGCAGGATACCGAAACTCCATTCAGCGATCGTCCCGCCTTCGTTTCCTGGTGGGATTATGGTTTCCAGGCCCTTGCATCTGGACAGCACCCCACTGTTGCGGACAACTTCCAATCTGGGATCCCGAACAGCGGAGCAATGCTGCTTTCGGGAGGTCAGGAAGATACACTTTCGTTATTCATCACTACCTTGGCGATGGGGGACAAGAGCATCAATGGCCAACTCGGTGAATCTTTCCTAAACGTCCTAGACGAGCACATGTCCCCAGAACAAGTCCAAGAGTTCGAAGCGATTACTTCCAATAACAATAAGGAGTTTGTAAAAGACCGTTTGATGGCGGTCGTTGCTGAATATGGTGACGCTGAATTGCTCATGGGTAACCCCCTTGGGGCCGACGGCCTAACATGCGCTGAAGAAACCTGTTTGCATACCTATGTCGTATTGGTAAACGGGGAACAATTCGGCGAATCAACCACTAATTCATCCGAAGCAATGTCTCTCTTCGACCAGGCTCGCGGCTCCTCATCTTCCTTCGAATTAGCAGAATTCGATGACGCCAGTCACTACGACATGGCAGGATACAGATACACCAGAGACATCATTGATGACTACGACGATCTCTCGACTGCCCTCCACAGAACCAACGCTAGATTCGGATTGGCTCGTGCCTTCCTGATTACTGCCTTCGCGCTCGATGATCTCGTACAGATTTACGACGGTATCTCTTCGATTGACTCGTACGAGGTCTCAGATTATGAGGAGTCACATGGAAGTACAACTTCGAGGAATCATGAGATTCGCTACTTCGCGGTAGATAACCGCCTATATCCTCTCGGAGGCAAGTACTACCAGGATTATCAGTCATATCACAGGGGACAAACTACAGGAATCTTCCATGCCCCAACCCATCTTTCTGGCCTCGATATCAACTCCTACATAACAACAACTTACGAAACAAACCAAGGCCCGATGTCCCCTGATGAGTTCCAAAGCAAGTACATGGAGGATCTGAAGGCTCAGGCCTCCGGAGCATCTACGGGAGAGGATATGATCCAGATGACGGACATGGAATATCAGCATCTGGACAGTTTCTTCGATACGATGATTGCCAGGACATATGTCGGTTATGGGACCTCTACCTTGGGCCTCCCATCGATAAGTGGGCAGACAGGAGATGCCGACACCCCTTCTACTTGGATTCTGCCAAACTCACTTACCGGGACTCCCGGGAGCTATCTGCAGGGAGCAATGGCACTTCCTGGAGCAATGATGAATCACTTTGTTCTATCAAACTGGTACGATCCGACAAACGGAACTTCCTGCGAAGAAATCCAGATAACAGGCTCTGCCTCAACAATAGTGGGTAACTCTCAATTGTCGGACGTCTCACTATATTCCGCTGATAGCCTTTCATCAGGTTGGTCACAGATTCAATCAGGAGGCCCCTGGAAGATGATCGAAGTCGAAGAGGGCGTAATTCCAGTGAACGCATTTACTAGCAATTATGATCCCGAAGAAGAGACCCTCTCAATCAGCTCACCAGCTTCATCCTCTGCAAATGATACTGAATTCGTTTTAACCGGAAAGGTAGACAGGTACTGCGGCTCAATTTATGACTCCAATAGGAATGTAAAGGTTCTGAAATACTACAGTGGCGCATCACTTCAGGGCACCGTCACACTGGAAGGAGTAGGACCGGTCCCTAATGCAAGGATTCTGATCGAGAGGGATGCATTCAGCGGAGATGAGTCCGCAGACGAGAACGGCAATGTTGTAGACAATGACTCCCGGACATACTGGATACCCATTGGGTCAACCCAAGCAGACGAGAATGGCCACTTCTCTTTCTCAGCCCCTGCTGGAAAGATACGAGTCTCGGCCTTTACTGGGGATCCAGACTTGGATTCCGCCCGAACATCCCTGCTATCAGGATCGGCCAACCTAATGTCAGAGCTATTCTCTGAGACATCTCAGAACCGTGCAGTAAACCCAGTAACTGGAATTCTAGCGAACGTCTACGGTTCAACATGGCTCTCTGAGACAATAGTGAACATTTCTGGTTCTGATGGCCACAGCAATGGTGAATCAGTTATACAGGCACCAATATCGGTTTCTCCGTCAACTGCTTCGGGCATACTTTCTTGGTCGGGAGAACTTGACTTCGACGGAGAACCCGTCCTTTCTGCCAATGTAATCCTCACTCCCTCTTCAGGAGAAGTAGAAATCCAACCATATGAGGTCATGACTTCTGATGGGAGTATGATAGGAGAGGATTTGAGGTTCAGCGGAACAGGGGAGGTAACATTCCTAGGCGAGGGGTCAATGGAGAGTATGGGAGCAGTGTCCGTTCAAGACTTCACTGGCACCCATACACAGGCTGTATTCGATAATCACAGTATTACTGGAGAGGGTCAATTCTCTGGAAAGGGCATCATTGATGGGGCACTATCTGGTGATTTCCCCGATTGCACTGGAGACTTAGTCCCCGAAGGTCATGACGCGTGCATTAACGTGGAAGGGCAATATTTCTTGGAAGGTATAGCAAACGGTTCTGGAAAGTTCACATCTGAGGGAGTCAGTGAATTTACCAGGGAACTATCTCAGGCCACGTTCATCGGTTCGGGCAATTTCGCCACATCTACTTCAGATGGACTTTCCACATTTGGGACAATCAACGGGACTGGAATTTTCTCGGGTCACGGATCGTTTAGTGGGCCTATGGTCAGACCAGGCTCCTTCCACATCGTCGACGCACTACCCGGGGAGTATGTTGTTTCAGTGGACTTTGGAACTGGGGATCCAGTGGAGTTATCGGAACCATTTGTGATTCCCCTGTCTTCCTCAGAGATTCAGACACCGGTAACTATCACTGGAGGTGCGGTCAAGGGCACTGTATCGATTTTCACCGGTAGGCCATTGTCTAGCGAGGTTTCGGTTTTCTCAATCAATGGCTCCAGTGATGATTCTGTTGTGGAGTGCCAGGGTGTCATCACTCAACCATGCTTCGTCACTCCCGACGAAAGTGGATCTTTCGAAGTCGGTCCAATAGTGCCCGGCTCCTACCTAGCAGAGGTAGATATTGATGACGACGGCTTCCCCGAGATATCCCAGGCATTCACATTCGAATCCGGATTAGTGACTCTGGTTACCTTCCCTTCAGAAGTTCCCCAAACATCCGACATCACATTCACCCTCTCTGATGACGGAGCCAGTGTCGATAATCTCCAACTGCAATTCATCCCGGAGGATCTTTCCAGAAACTCTGTCACAGCATTGTTCGACAATGCAACGAAGACTTACCATGCAGAATTGAATCCAGGTAATTGGATACTCAATTACACCCTAAGCGATCAGAAGCAACTGTGGCAGCGCGTCTCAATCGGAGATGTTGATTTAACCGATTCTTTCGAGTTCTTGGTAAGCCAAGTTGTAACTGGTACTGTGATAGACAAACCACTCAAGAGCGACGACGAGACTCCTGATCCAACGTCAAGAGTAACAAACCAGGAGGTATTGTTCCAATGGGAGGGCTTCACCCTCGAATCAATTACAGACTCATTTGGGGAGTTCAGCGTCATCCTACCCCAAGGGGCATTTATCCATGCCACCGTGGAGAGAATGGTTGGGGCAGGTGGATTCTTATCGAACGGTACCAGTTTCCAAGTGACGGATTCGATGGAAAATATCACAATCGAACTCACAGATTCAACCATGGTTCTAGGAGAGGTAAGCCTCAACCGAGAAGGGAACACGTACAACCAAGGGTTCTCCGGATGGACTCCAGTTTTTGCTAAAGCAAGCAACTTGGATGGGGTAACTGACGCCGTTTGGAGGGAGGAAGTGGATGATCTCGGAAGATTCGACATGCTATTGCCCCTTGGAAACTGGTCGTTTACACTGGAAGCAGGTAATGAAATGTCAGCCAATGCGGTAGTAAAGGAAGTCAACACCTCATCAGAGCCCATGGTCGAACTCCTGGTTCTTCCCACCAATAGTACCGTGGAGATAGATTTCTTCATCGACCACGAAGGGGATAACAACGCATCCAATGGCACCCCCGTTTCTTATCCATTCGAGATAAAGCCCCTATCGCCCAATGGTGCTGGTTACACTGTATCTGGAGAAGGATCCGAATGGACTCAGACGGGGTTGGCGGAAATATCTCTTGAACCCGGCAGGTATCGAATAGTTGTCGAGAGGGCCAACTCATCTGCTGACGAACCATTCGATACACTATATGACACAAATGAGATCTTTGAAGTTGAGATAGGATCCACTTCTACCGTAGGGCGTTCTGTAGGATTCGAGCCAAGATGGTTGGTTAACATAACGCTGAGGAATGAAAGCGGTCAATTGCTCGAAAACCACGAAGTCAAACTTGAGAACGTCGAAAATGGTTGGATCCAGACGTTCACAACCAACGAAGATGGAATGTTGGTTGAGTACATTCAGGAGGGGGATTGGATCGTTATCGTAGACGACTTCGAGACCAACCCAGGGGTGTACGAGGGATTGCGAAGATCGATTTCAGTCTCCCAATCATCAGCAGTTTCCAGATTGAACTTCCAGACAGCCGAACTTGCCTCTGTGACCGTGACCCTACAATCAACTTCCGATGTTGCATCGCCCGAGTTGATCGATCTCAAGATTTCTTCACAGGAGGGCCTTGGATCATTTGTTAGTTCGGTAGGAGGTTTCGAACAACCACTTGAGATTAGACTCGTACCCGGGTCATGGAATGTTGAGGTTAACCAGACCAACCAAGATGGAGTCAGGAATCTATTGGAGAACACTTCGCTGGTTGAATCCGGTGTGACTGTGGGCACCAATCACCAAGTTTTCCTCACCGTGGAGAAACTTGTCAGCCTCAGCGGGAAGGTATTCTGGGATCTGGATGATGACGCCTCTCCAGGTTTCTCAGAGGGACTTTCCAATGCTACTGTGAACATTACCGGAGACTCGGAATCGCCAATTCATCAATTAGTAACGGACAACGACGGAGTCTGGTCCACATTCCTACCTGTGCAAAGCTCATGGAATATCACTGTGGAGAGAGACGGCTTCGGCACTCAGACATCTCTAGTCGAAATCGGAGAAACCTCAGTGATCGAGAATATCGAGATCTCGGCCGGAGAAGTTGAAATCTCCGGGAGCATATCATATCTTGACCAGTCCTGCATTTCTAGCGGCGAGTGGCAAGTTGAGATGATTCCATCGCATGGAATCTCAAGAGAACGAGTCACAGTATCTGGAAATCCCCTTGGTGAGTGGTCTGTCATGATCCAGCCAGGCAGTTGGGTGGCAATGGCAACATCAACATCGGAGGCACCTGATTGCATAGGCCTGATCTCCATCGAGCCTCTGGAAGTGGGGGTGGATGGCGGTTCGGTAGAATCAGAACTCACAGTTGGAGGGACTCTCAGGCTTCAGACCAGTTGGTTGGCCTTCGATTGCAGTAACCATGATCTTACTGAGATTGATGATTATGACCTCGTCATAGAATACGGCCAAATATCATGGTCCGAGGAACTGGGAAGCGATGGCATCCTGACTCTATTGCTTCTACCGGGTACGGTGCAGACATCCAGCAGCTTCGAATTGAACGAGGGCGTTCGAAACGTATCCTACTCCGGCGGAAAGGGAATTTCCATCAGGGCCGGACAGGTTAGCCCGCTCAATACCCTTAGCATCGATAGGGTCTCCAAGCAGAGCGTCAATGTTACAGTGCAAGGGGACGATAGATTGGAAGTCGAAGAGATCGATACCACTTGCACTAACGACGATGACGGTGACGGGGTAATTAATGGCGAAGACGCATTCCCTGACGACTCTACCGAAACCTCAGACAATGACAATGATGGAATTGGTGACAATCGAGATGCCGACGACGACAACGACGGCTTCAACGACGAAGACGACGAATTCCCTCTGGGACAAGGTCTGTCCTCAAACACAGCCGTTGGATGCAAATACCATAATGCAGCGTTCACAATCTCAGTTGAGTACGACGGACACAACTCATTCGACGAATACACAGTCGTTGGAACTGTTCCCGGTGCCGATGGACTGGATTGGAATGTACAATTCCAGAATTCATCTGGAGAATGGGTGGATTCAACAAAATTCGACTTGGGTTTGACTGATTCAGACCTAACCGAACAAATTAGCGTCCGAGTAGTCCCAGCCAATGTCGGAGTCGCACATCACTTCCCAGATGGCCACTTGGTCCTGATCAAGATGTCAACCGATCAAGGATACTCTACTCAGGTAGAATTGAGAGTTGATGTGCCAGAATACAACGGAATCGAACTCAATGAACCCGAAAACCTCTACTTTGATGGGGAGGAAACCGCCGTGACTATCGAGATTCCATTCAAGAACACCGGCAATTCAGACGAGTTGTTCTACTTCGAATTCGATAGTTCAGAGTGGTGGCAATTTGCCGGTCCGACGACTCAGCCCATGTCTCCATTCTCCGACGGAACCGCCACATTCACCCTAGTTCGACCATCTGAACCAGAACTCCCTTCTCCTTACACCGAAGAGATCACATTCACAGTTTCTGATCAGGACAACAATACATACTCGGGCTCAACTGTGATGAAGATGGACTCCCCAGTTCTCGCAATAGTTGGAGGTACTGCTAGGATCCTCGGAGGAAATGGATTCGCTTCCTTTGGCCAAATAGAGAGCTATTCGGTAAATATCTCGAATAACGGCAATGTGGATGCAGAGAACGTCAATTTACTGGCTACTCTATGCTCCGACATTGCCTGTGAAAACGAGTTAGGTGTCAACTCCACATCCAGCGGATCAGTCTCAGCCATGAGCGAATCGACATTCTACCTGACTATGGACTACACCCAGTTTTCTGAGTCCAAGAAGTACTGGATAGTCTTCTCAATTGAAGGTGAATCGATGGATGAACAGTCAGAGTCTTGCACATCACCGAGGTCAGACGGCAAGGCTTCCTGTGTATTCGAGGCTCAGCTATGGACCAGCTCCGAGGAGAATGACAATCTGAAGTACCTAGCATACGCATTCCTGATAATGCTGGTTGCAGCTCTACTGTACTTTACTAGAAGGCCAGGAAGACGAGTCAGCGCCCCGTTCTAATACTAAATGCCACCCAAGTGTGAACTACATGCGTGGAACCTCGCGTCTCGAGTTGATGCCTGAGCCCGATGAACCCAGTCTACTTACCGCCGTAGACAGCAATGCACCCGGATATCCGGGAGAGTCTTACGGAATCAGTGATGAAGAGGCTAGGAGGCTTAGGTCTCCGATGGGCCCAATAATGAGGTTCCTATGGCCTTGGGGGGCCGTCGGATTCTCCGCAGTAGTGGCCTCTATCTTACTTCTTTATCCTTCAATATACTCACTCATAGGAGAGGTTCTCGATTCTGAGTGGGCATTCGAGGATAGCGGCATTAGGGAGTTACAGGAATCTGGAAACCTGGGTGAAGGAGTCAGAGTTTGTATGGTTGACACCGGAATAGATGTCTCCCACCCGGACCTATCGCACCTAACATTATCCGGATTCCGTGATTTCTATAGCGAAAAAGACTCACCTGTCAGGGACATTGGAACAAATAGCCATGGCACTTTGATGGCCGGTCTTCTGGTTGCGAATGGCTCGTTCACCGGAGCCGCTCCAGGGGTTTCTCTCTCTGTTGCCATTTCTCTAGGGCCAGATGGAAAGTCTGCCAACGAGAGAATGGTCTCACAAGCGATTAGGTGGTGCCGAATTTCTCAGGATTCGGATATAATTTCACTAAGCCTGGGAACTGCTCCCGGGTCCAGCTTCTCAGCAACATCCGATACCCTTGATGCCGTCAGAGAGGCTTTGGATGACGGCATTTTTGTTATTGCAGCAGCTGGAAATATCGATCCAAAACAGAACATTTCCGACGTCTCTTCCCCTGCTAGCCTATCGGGAGTGATCGCCGTTGGGGCACATGATAGAAATGGAGATCCGTGGATCGATAGTGCCGAAGGTGCACAATACGATCCTGAAACAGGTGAGGAAAGAATATTCCCTAACCAGAAACCAGAGATCAGTGCTCCCGGCGTCGATCTATGGTCTTGCAGAGACAGTGACAGGGACCCCCCATACGCATTCTCAACCGGAACCAGCGACTCTACCGTGTTGGTTACTGGAGCCCTCGCATTGATCCTCTCGCTATACCAAGACCAGATAGAGGGCGAGAACGGAATAATAGACCACCATGAAATGGACTTAGTCAAGGTCGCGCTTGCAAACTCGGCAAGAACAGACCCGAACCAATCCGATCACGACTCGAAGAAAGGATATGGCCTCCTAGATGCTCAAGAATGGTCTAGGCAAGTAGAAATCGAATTCGGAATAAACCAATAAAACACATGATTCGAGGATAATCGATGAAACTCCTTTGCCCTATGGTTAAATTGTCTAGATGTTGTCCGATGCATTATGGCGCGGGAAGAAAAATTGAGGTCATTCTCATTAACAGGGCTATTCTTGTTGAGCATCTTACTTTCATTGGCCTTACCTGCAGGTACTGTATCAGCATCAAATGAGACTACCACGGGTACAATTACCGGTACTGAGACTTGGGCCGGAGTACACACTCTGACCGGAGATGTCACAATTGCCCCCGGTGCTAAATTGATCATCAATCCAGGGGCGACCATTGAGTTCCCTAACGGCACTCACCTAGACGTGCGAGGAAGCCTTTGTGCCGGAGTTTCTTCGTGTGGGGCTTCTTCAAACGCAGGTCCTGCGATGCAAATAACCCTTAGATGGAGTGAACCCGCAAATTCGAGTGCAATTGGTGAATGCTATGGAATGAGTTCCGGCAATCAAGAAATTTGGATCGATGATCCTTCATGTAGCGAGGGAGTACTAATGAGGAGCTCAATCGATCTTTCTGAAACCGGCCTCAGATATGTCACATTCGATAGTGCCTGGGGGATTCCACAATATGTCTCAGCAGTAGGAGAATTCCGTTACGGGGCACTAGTCCTAGACGGGGCCAGTCCGACACTTACCGAACTTTCTTTCAATCAGATTAACACCTCCAGCGTCCTGACAACCAACCTTGCCCAACCCACCTTCAATGGTGGCGAATTCGTCGTAGGGGTCGATGCGAGCACGAGTATCGTCGGGGCAGCACTACAGATTTACTCTTCAGGATCCTCAGTTAGCCCATTCGCACTGTCCGATATTTCTCTCACCGGGACCAACAACGGATGCGGCAATAGGGATGGGGGGAGGCACACAATCTGGGCCGAGGACTCATTTATCGAGATAGATAACGCCGAAATCTCTTCAGGAGACTTTGGAATCGGACTTTACACATCCGCAGGGAGTGTTACAAATACCCAAATCAATGTCAACTGCAACGGTATTGACCTAAATGGGAAGAAAGCGGTTGGAGGCACATCTTTCGGCTTCGATATCTCGGATAATGAAATCACTACGGTCGACGGAGCGGGGGTTTTTGCAGCAGCCGGTGCACTGGTGACTTTGATAGACAACGACATTGGAGGGGCAGCATCTGGTTCTGGAATAGCCGTTTACAATAGCGAGGCCCATATCCATGAAAATGAAATCGGACCAATAGGGGGGTACTTTGGTTTGTGGCTGGGCGGCTCCTATGACGTAGTTGCCGAGAACAACTCTATTTTCGACACTACCTTAACTCCAGTGGTTGCTGGAATGTACTCATATGCCATCCAAGCAGCTTCTAGGCTATATTTGGCAAACAACTCAATCTCCTATGACGGCACTGGTACTTGTGGCAGTGAAACTAATTGGGGGGGCGAGTTTTCTTGTCCGGTATTGCATGCATATGTGACGGGGGTAACCATGTATGACAACATCATTACTGCTGGAGGTACGGCCGATGGGATCAGAGCAGTTGGATCACTGTTGGATATTCAGCGGAACTCATTCGATGTGCAAAAGACCGGTGCCGTGATTAAGAATTATGACAGTGGATATGCAGAATCACAGCAATTCGGATCACTAGCCTACTTCTCTGAAAACGACTGGAACCAAGCCGAGACTGTATACAACGTGACAAAAAGCTCGGTCACTGCCCAATCAGAGTACATACCCTCCCCTCCCAGCGGGGAATTCCCCGTCCGACTATCGTGGCCAGATCAAGAGGCATGGCCAGACAATGAATTTCAGGGGGCGATTATCCCTACTCCAGTAAAGGACTGCAACAATTGCCAGAACATGACGCCGAGGAACTTCCCATTAGGAGTTAGCATGGACAACAACTCAACAGTGTTCACATTCGCAGATTTGACGAACTTGGACCTGTCTAAGGTGAAGATTGCGACACAACCAACACACTTCGCAGTACAGGTTAGCAGGGCCGAACTAGTCAGATTCCAGACACTAATCGGTGGTGAAAAGGTAAGTGATGCATTGGTCATAGTGGAGGATGCATTAGGTAATGACCTGTATCGTATCAATACTGGCGGTGATGGCTTTACTCCTTGGGTGGCCCTCCCATCCAACTTCCATCTCGACTTCAGGGGACTAGGGGGAGGGGATAACCCAGATGGTTTTGCAGATGATGAGTACGAGGACTCTTGTTCGGACGGCATAGATAACGATGGCGATCTCACCATCGATACCGCCGATTCCAGTTGCGATTATTCAGCAGGAACCAGGGAACTGTCGCTTTACAGATATACTGCCTACAGATTTGGATATGGGTACTTCTCAGGCCAATTCACCCTTGAGGAGAACTCGCTGGAGGAGACCGCACACCTAGAGAACGAAGCCCCAACAGTGAAAGTAACCGAGAATGACGGGCACTCGTTCAGAAGGGTCGTCAATATCACTGGAAGCGCTCATGATGGGACTTTGGCGAACAGCTACCTTACCGACGAGAGAGCCCAATGGGACCAAGGGGGTTATGTTCATGCCGTTCAAGTAAGAAACCCATTCACCGGTTCATGGGAGGATGCCGAATACGCAATTGATACAAGTGGTGCAGATGAGGGGGAGGTCACACGATTCAACAGGCCATTCAGTTCTTGGTACTACAATATCGATATGACTGGTCTTGCAGGGGAAGGCGATTACACATTCGAATTCAGGGCATTTGATGGGATAGACTACAGCCCTGTAGTTTCGCGAACAATCAAACTCAATACCCAAGCTCCTAGCATATTCGTAACTACTCCGAGCTCATTCTCATCCCACGATGAAGGATCGGTAGTTTTCGATGGCTATTCCCAGGACCCCTATGGCTGTCCAGACAATTGTAACACTGACATCGGCCTAGTATACATGCAGATTTCAGGTCCAAATTACCAAGTTACCAGTCCAGTTGAAACAAATGAAGATGGAACTTGGGGCTGGGAATGGGACTTCAGCACCCGACCCAGGGAATTGACCACATACACCTTCACAATTTGGGCATCGGATTCAGATTTCTGCAATGGCGATGTGGACGAGTGCCAGCCAGTAATACTGACACTTACTATCGACAACAGAAATAGCCAACCTACAATTAGTGTCAATCAGCCATTTTCAGGAACTCGGATATCCACTTCCTTGGACACTATCCTTACCGGAGTGGCTAGGGACTTTGACGGAGGGGTTACGAGGGTCGATCTGGAAGTAAAGGACGTATCAAATGACTACGTGTCGGTTTTCGAAACGAGCACCAGTGAATTTTCTGAAGATGGAATATGGGAGATAGAGTGGGATACAACACAACTTCGCCATGACGCAGAATATCTGCTGCGCTTCCGATCTTATGACGGGATTGACTACAGTAGTTGGACCGAAGTAACAATCGTGGCCGATAACCCTCCAAATGCAGGCAACAATCAACCTGAATTCGACTCATCTGGATGGCAAAGTGAAATCATCCTTTATTGTGACTCTGAATCCAACTCTGTTGACAAATGCACCACAGCAGAGATAGACTTGAAGGAATATTTCTCCGACGCAGACAACGACATCCAATTCATTTCTGTTTACAATGACACATCAATCGACTCAGACGACAGGCACCCTCTTGTCGTAGGCGTCGGAACAGATGGAATTGCTCGATACGACCCTGCTGACATGTTGTTCTTCGACGACAACATGGAGTCTTGGACTCTAAACAACGTGATCTTCATTGCAACCGATGCATGGGATTCACGGGTCAACTCAAACCCAGTCACCTTCAGAATCGTACCTCTTCAATTCATGATTCAGGAGCCTGAGCAGTCTTGGGTCGAAGAAGACGAAATGGCAATATATTCCGGCATCGGACTTCCTGGTAAGCAAGTTTCCGTTTTGATTGGTGGCAATCCAGTCAACAACACAATCGTCTCTGAAGATGGAACATGGGAACTCGGAATTCCCGCTTCTAGGATAAAGGGGGACTCATCAATACCAGAGTTCACCTATGCTGGACAAACCACAGAAGTTAGCGCAATTGGCAAGGGAGAGCCAATCACAGCCTCAACTAATTGGTTGGCAGTTGTAGGGGCTTCTATAGTCGCCATACTAGCTCTGGCCGCCCTTGCTTACTTCACGGGTTTCATTGGAATTGAGATCGAGGAAGAAGATGAAGAGTACAAAACCCCGGCACAAATCCCTGATGGCTACGGTGACGGGGGAGAGAGAGGCACACCAGAGGGAGAATCCAGAGAGTGGTGGAGTCCTGAAGATAAGGGAGAGAACACCCTAGAGAGGTATGATGACCACCCAGGTTGGCTATGGGATGCATCTTCTGAGGAATGGGTCCCAGATCCGGATTTCCAAGGATAATGTAGATTCCAAGTTCTACTAACATTTGTATATTGAGTGAGATTAGTGTTGGGTATATGGCATCGAGCGCTTCAACACGACCAGGAGTCCAAGAGAGGATTTTCCTTCATCTTAGTGACTACGTAGACCATAGTGAGAAGGTAGAGGTCCCATTTGCATTGTCCCAAATGGGAATCGCAAATGCCGTATCGATTGCCCGCTCCAATGTCCCCCGGGCAATTTCTGGTATGAAGGAGGCCGGCCATCTTATTGAGAGGCAGGCACACGTAACAGGCGTATCTAGGAAAAGGAAGGCTTACTTTTTGACCGATGAGGGGGCCAAAGTTGCAGATGAGATTTGGACAAGGGTTTCAGAGACAAATGTAAGAGTAGTTTTCTCCGACGGGCGTTCTGAGCAAATATCTTTGGCAGAAGCAATCGAGTCCACAGAATTGCCTCTAAGGCATGTCGACATGTTGCGATATATGGACGATTCAGGAACTATCGATCTATCAGGACTGACTCCCGAATTGGTAGAGAGAGACCTTTCGAAACATATTGAGAAGCAATTAGTATCGTACCTAAACGATCTTCCGCGAACAAGAAGATTCTACGGTCGAGAAAAGGAACTGGACGTGATGGCAAATCTACTGGAAGCCAAGTCAGCATCGATCCTTGTCCCGGGGATAGCAGGAATCGGAAAGACTTCCCTTTCCACAAAAATCCTCGATAGGTTCACTCATCGGAGAAATCTTCTCTATCACAGATGCCAGGACTGGGAAGGGTCTCGAGCATTCCTGGAGGCATGCGCAGAATGGCTCTCAGCAGTGGGAAATAACGATCTTTCTGACTATCTTGCTTCATCTCCAGTACCACAAACGAATATGGCCGTCAACCTGATCGCTACCGGCTTGTCCGAGGCTCCATCTTTGATTGTGATAGACGATTTGCATAAGGTCGGCGATGAAACCCTTTACTCAATTCTCAGAGAGCTCACTCTGAGGATTAATACTTTGAAGGAAGTTGGTCTAGTGATGTTCTCTAGATCATTCAGAATGGTAGTACCAGAATCAGACCAGTCGGGCAATATCGTTACCCTGGTAATGCCACTTCAGGGGTTGGATGCTGACTCTAGCAGGCAGATCCTGACGGCAATGCCAAAAATGGACTCGGATCAGTTTACTCACATTTATTCACTGTCTCGAGGACACCCCCTGATTCTAGAATTGATAAACAGGGGAAACGTTGCCGAGACATTCCATGCCACGCTAGAGGCCTTCGTTGAAAAGGAGATATTTAGCCGACTCTCGGGCCCGGAGAAACGCCTATTGGGTGCAATTGCAGTATTTCGTGAGCCTATCCCTGTGCAAGCCATCCATCAAGTCGAGGGTAGCGTAGATCTACTAGACGATCTAGTAGAGAAGGGTCTGGCACGTCAATCTGATGCTGAGAATTTCGATGTTCACGACCTAGTCCGTGAGTTCTTGTTAAGATCAATGGACGAGGAAATGAGGAACTCCCTTCATTTGGCTGCCGTAAATTGGTATAGGGAGAAGAAGGACGATGCTGCAGATAGAATTGAGTTCATCTACCACCTTAGCCATACGGGGGATGAGGATGGTCTCGCTGAAGTCTTAATCTCAGAGGGGCACAGTTTGGTTAGCACCGGTCACACAGAACTACTATCTATTCTAAACTCCCTCGAAAGCAGTGATTTTGACTCAAAAAGTAGAGGCCTAATTAGAGAACTAAAGGGTGACATTCTGACTATCCAGGGGAGGTGGGATCAGGCTGAAGAAGAATACGATGCTGCAACAAAACATATTGGGGGTGGTACTCCAAGTAACGAACTTGCTCGCCTTCTTTCTGCAAGGGCGGATATAGCAGTAAAGAGAGGGGCAATGGACGATGCACTCGAACTTCACCGAAAGGCTCTGGAGATCCAGATTGGCATCAGGGACGCTGTCGGAGCAGCAAGAAGCTACAACAACATGGGACATATATTCCGTCGAAGGAGAGACACACGTAGAGCACTAGAGGTGTATGGGAACGTAGAGGAACTACTGGAAAAAGAGAAAGACCCGGTTTTGAATGAAGCCAGAATTAGGCTAGCATCGGCATTCATAGAAATGGGAGAGCTAGACAGGGCAAGGGAGCACGCCATTTTTGCCTATGAGGATACCCGAGATTCAAATCAAGATTTCCTCCATGCTCGGTCAAGAGCGGTTTTGGGGAGGTACTATGCAAAGATCTCAGATAACGATCTTGCACTATTCCATTACTCGGGAGCACTGGAGACTCTCTCCGATCAAAACGACCCCCAAAGCACAGTGGAGGTGGAGATGCTACTTGGACAGGTGCTAATAGACGCAGGCCGAAGGGAGGAGGCTGCAGAGCACTACCTCAATGGTTTAGCAGTCGCAGAGTCGAACGACTTCCGTATGCTTCAAGGAGAATTACTAGCAAGGCTAGGCGAGGTAGAGCCAGATCGCTCTCAGAGGATGGATTACCTACAGAGGTCCCTTTCTCTCTTCAGAGATCTCGGCGCTGTGGGAAGGATGAAAGAAGTACAGACTTCAGTTCACAGAGCAGTGATGGGGAGATAGTCACGCTGCCACGATACTATTAGGCTCAGATTGCCCCGTCAAAAAACTAAATTCTGGCCCAAGTTGCTTAGAAATAGAGATATTTCCCGTAAACTCATCGCCTATCGCCATTAGGACTTCACTCTCAGCCAAATGAGGTGCGTTATTCTTCTCTGAAAGGTGACAGAGGACAATGCTCTCCAAATCGTCATGCATTACTTCCAGCAGTATTTCTCCGGCTTGCCTATTAGAAAGGTGACCCCCTCTGCCCGTAATCCTCCTCTTCAGAGATTCTGGATAGGGTCCACCAACTAACCTCTGGTGGTCATAGTTTGCCTCAATAGAAATGTGGTTGCAACCAGATAAATGTTTGATCAGGTCTTGCGGTGCTTCACCCAAATCTGTAACAATTGCGGCCCTATCTCCTCCCCCATCACTCACAATTAGCCCTACATTGTCAGCATCATCATGAGGAACAGGAACCGGCAACATGCTAAGCTCTGAAGAGAACTGCACTCTCTCTAGATTGCCAAATGTGGCACATTCTTCTACCAAATCCCATCCCATCCTTGATGCAGTTCCTAGATTGCAATATAGGTCAGAACCCCACTTTTTTGATGCCCTAAGTGCCGAACCAGAGTGATCCTTGTGGTGATGGGTAACCACAATGGAATCAATACAACTCGGATCAAACCCCGCTATCCCAAGCCTCTTCTCTGTTTGTTTGAGACTGAAACCACAGTCTACTAGAACATTGCAGCCCCCTGAACTGACAACGGTGGCATTTCCACGACTGCCAGAACCCAAATGCATGATCCCAATCGCCATCAAATAATACGCGGTTCCAGACGACCTTTCAACAAATCCATGGAAAATAGACAATTACTGCCCTTTTCAAACATCAAACATCATCCTATGCCCTACTAACAGCATATGTCCGAACGACGCTCCATCACCATGATAAATCTCTGAACCCGGGATTTTGCATAGAGGTGGGCGGATGCGTAGGAAGCAAACAGCTTTACTAGTTGCAATGTTGATTTTTTCTAGTCTAGCTTTCATCTCCCAGACTCGTCCACAATCGCCAGTATCCTCCACGGACCCTAATTTGGCAGAAGGTACAGAATCCCCAGTTACCGACCAAGATGGCGACTTAATGCCCGATCTATTTGAGGTGATTTTTGGAGAACCCGTAGATATTGAGACAGCAACATTCCAGGGCACCATATCCGGCCTCGATCCATCAGATTCTACTGATAATTCAACTGACCATGACAGAGACGGGTTAACCGCTTTGCAGGAATACTGCTGGCCTTATACCTTGGATAATTGCTTTGAAGAACGTAATACCCTTACAGGAAAATCGCCAGAGGAAAGCGAATCTGGATTGCGTGAGTATCTGGACCCAAGATCTTCAGATACCGATGGTGATGGTTTGCCAGATGGATATGAGGTACACATGTGCACCCTGGGGGGGCTATACAAGAAAGACCCAAACGACCCCTTGAACCCAAACAATTTCTGGGAATGTCGATATTTCGATCCTCTCGACCCCAGTGATATCAACATCGATTTTGACAGGTGTGAGGCTGACTTCAGTTGGGGTTGTGGGGACGGATTCGATTTCAATAGCGATGGAGAGATTGACCTTGGAGAAAGATTCACGAACTCGGAGGAATACTGGCTGGGGGCCCCCGATGATTGGATTACTGAGAGGGATGGGCTCTGGTGCTGGGGCTCGATTCACGGGCTCACTGAAGACTCATGCCAGACTCAGTTCGAGAGGCCAACAGGTGAATCCGGTTGGATGGGCTCTGACCCCAGATTCTCGGACTCGGACTACTTCTTCTGGGATGAAATAACCCCTGCTACACTAGATGTTTTGGGAGATGGAATTCCGGATGGCTGGGAAGCCCAATATGGACTCGATCCTCTAAACTCCAGCGATGCGATAATTGACAGTGATTCTGATGGATGGGACAAAGACGAGGATGGTTTCATTACGGCGGATGTAACAATCGGGACATCTCAGTGGGGCGAGGCATTCAGTAATTTCGAAGAGTACTCGGTTGACTTCGATGAAAACTCGGGAGTAATGCCGGGAGTTAGGGGGATTGAGATTTCTCCCGACTCCGATACTCTCATCAATTTTGACCATTCAACCGCAATAAGGCTAGTTGACTCCGCCGTACATAGCATAATTCCAGACCAACCAAGAGAGAGGTTGTTGGTAGGAAGCAAATATGGGATTACAGCATTAGATCCATTCAGAGGAATCTCTTCGTCATTTGAATTTCCTCCAGGAGTAGAACTGTACACAATGGAGAGGAATTCTGTAGGGAACATAGATTTCCTAATGTTGGGATCAAACCTAGGACTTCATACCTTAACTCTTGAAAACGGGCTACCAGTAATGGACACCCTAACTACCCATGAACTAGGTGAAGCATCTGTATTATTCCAGTTCGTCTCAGACTCTTTTGACCCAGGGGTACTGATTATGGGCAAGGATGGCGTCTGGAGGACAACATTCTCCGAGTCTGAACAATCGCTATCCACCTCTGAGATTATTTTTGTAGAGTCACTCTCATCAATGCTGAGTGATTCTAACGCAACCGCAACCTCTGCAGGACACGCCAAGATTTTTGGAAGAACCCCAATTCTACTAATAGGGTCCGATTTCGGACTAATCGCCTGGAATTCTTCCGATGGCTCTGACAACAATGGCATGCCATGGTGGGTCTTCACAAGAAATAACGCCGACGAATTTGTTAGCCCGGATATTCTGGATACCACTAAGACAGCCACTGTCAACTCCATAATGGTAGAATCTTCTGAACAAGGCTCAGACGACGTGTGGTTGGGGATGGGAGGGGGGCTGCATCTAATCACAATGGACTTATTTATTTCTCAGCCCAGGGAGTCAATCGACAATCAGAGGATGCTCAATCTAGGAGGACTTCTAACTGGCGCTAATGATGTTCACTCCATACTTCCGCTCGAAGGGATGATAATTCTGGGCTCTTCAGACGGAACTTGGTGCCTAGAAGGGAGCTCGGATGGGATTCTTGATATCCGCCAGAATCAGACAGATATACCGGGCCTTGTTACCTCACTTGCTTCTCTGGAGAGGGACGGTCAGATTTGGGTTTTCGCTGGCGTTTCACCGGGGAGATTCATGAACATAGCCCCCATGAATCCAAATTCCCATGATTCTGATCTTGATGGAATCCCTGATGGTTGGGAGTTTGCATACGGGCTCGATCCCACTGACCCATTCGATGCATCTAGGGATAATGATGCTGATGGGGTTTCAATCGGAGGAGGAAGCGGCCATGGGTTTGACAGATTGTGGACAAACTTGGAAGAGTATAGGTTCGTAACCCCCTCTGAATTTGGACAAAATGGAACCGATCCTAGAGTAGCGGACTCAGATGGAGACGGACTTACTGATGGAGAGGAGTATTGGGGTTGGTTCATCGATCAAACATCATTCGATTGCTTCTACCTTAATCAGCAGTACCTGTGTGATGCCGGCATAGGCACATCTGCAGAGGAAGTACATCTCGGTGGATGGACTGGAACAGGCTCCAGTGGCGGCAGCGATCTTCCTACCGATCCGACAAACCCCGACTCAGATGGGGATGGAATGCCCGATGGATGGGAAATCAAACATCGTCGTTGGATTGGCGACATCTATACAGGAGGGAATGAATGGACATTGGATCCCAATAACCCAGAAGATGCTTCTGGAGATGCTGATGGAGATGGGTTATCTAATCTATGTGAGTATGAGTGGGAAAGACTACTGGATAGGTCAATTTCAACTGGGATAATATCACATGGTGAAACTTCTGCTTCAGTCCAGAAATGGGTCCCGACAGACCCAAATTCTGTAGATTCAGACTCTGACTCACTTCCCGATGGTTGGGAAGCTAGATATTCATGCAACTGGCCATCTTCGAATTCAGGCATCAATCCAATGAATGGATCTGATGCATTGGAAAATCCGGATGGAGATGGCTTCGATGTCAACAAGAATGGAATTATAGAGTCAGAAGAAGCATTTGTGAATTGGATGGAATATCACATCAAATCAGATATTCTGGGATCCGACTCAATATCCTCGGGAACAATGTACCCAGAAAATCACACATCATTTTTACCTCATCATTCATGGCAGGGTCTGGCAGACAAATCATTCGGAGAAAGAACCGGTGAGTACTACCTCTCGCTATGGACAGGGCTGCCAAACGAAGACATCGGTTCATCTGACCCGTTGAATTCAGATTCCGATAACGATGGCATGCCAGATGGATGGGAGGTCTTCCATGCACGGTGGAGTCTTTTCGACAGTGATTGGACTCTTAATCCAGTCAATGGGGGGGATGGCCTCGGAGACCCGGACTTGGACGGGATGTCAAATTGGGAAGAGTACAACTCAATCGATAGCTCAATTAGCGAATCAGACCCAACCATTTCATCACCGCAATTTTACCTAACCGATGCAGCCGGAGCACTCCTAGAGACTCCATGGATTGGTGCTGAATCGTCTCTTTCGTTTGGCTATTTCTTGACAGAAGAGCAATCTAATTTGACAGGAACTTCTGCAGACCCTAACAATCCAGATACCGACGGAGACGGTTTGCTCGATGGAATCGAGGTGATTTTTACTACTTGGAATTCAAGTGCTGGCGTCTGGACACTAAATCCACTAATTCCTAACCAGGGTGGGTTCGACTCGGATGGAGATGGGATTGGCGACCTGGTCGAACTAAATCTGACAGCAAATCTCCCAATTAATGGGGAATCTTACCCAATGGGGGCACCAACATTCGGTGTTGAGTCGAGGGAAATAGATGAGACTGCTTTCGAAAATAGGGTGTTTAGGATCCTCTTTAGCAAGGAGGGAAGGGCCGAACTAGGGATGGAGCAATACTTGGAGTGGAAATCCGGTTTGCCTGCAAAGCCGATGCTACAGGCAATCTTCGGAATCACTGATCCAAAGGATCAAGATACCGATAGAGATGGTATGAGCGACGGATATGAGTACTGGTTCTCGGAATGGGATCTAGAGGAAAATCAATGGACAATGAACCCACTAACTGACTCAGATGTGAATTTCGACTCCGACGAAGACTCATTCGATTGTAATGGCGATGGGGAGATTTCCGACTCTGAATCTTTCGATAATCTGGCAGAATACGACTCCAGGTGGTATGGAAAGAGGTTGGAGGTAGGTAACGTGCCAAATGGGACATCTGTTGTCTCCTACGGAGCCGATGCAGCCAATGCGCTCATTGAGGAGACCGGCCTTTCAAATAAATCCGCATGGGGGCAGCTATACTCGTTGTTCTCTTCGAAAAGCTTGCGCTCTTCAGAAAAGATAGGCCTGATCAACCAGATCGATCCAGATAATTTCAACAAATCCCTAATTGGAATTAGTGACCCTACTCACGATGACTCTGATGGGGATGGAATGCCAGACGGTTGGGAATACTGCTACTCAATTTATGCCGAGATCTTACCAGTCAACTCATACCGTTGGTCATTAAACCCCCTAAATCCACTGGATGTCGATTATGATCCAGATGCAGACGGTTGGTTGGACAGGGAGATATTAGACACGCCCGCAATCCAAGGAAATTGGGACTCCCGGGTGTTCACCCCACTTCCCGAAGATCAGCAATTCGGGAATGGGGCTAGCTCACTTTATTTCACAAATATAATGGAATATGACAATGGAACCGGGCCACTAGATCCCGATTCTGATTCTGACTCGATTCTGATGACTCCAATTTTTGTGGATGGGGTGGTGGTTGACTATCGTCAAGACATGAGCCTATCTGATGGAAGAGAGATGTTCAAGTATGGTACAAATCCACTTGATAACGACACCGATGGTGACATGATGCCCGACTTCTATGAGTATTATAGGGGTTGGAATGAGACAAACGATAACTGGTCTTCGTTCATGAAGATAAAAGTCCAGTGGACCGAGGTCACACCTCAGAACTGGAAGCCGATTAAGTTCTCAGATGGAGATATTACCAGGCCAGATTTGGACTGGAATTGGTTTACTCATGACCCAACAGACCCATCCGATGCCACTCAGGATGCAGATAATGATGGGGAGTGGGACTGTTCGGGGAGCAGTTGCGAGTATGTTCCATACAATAATTTCCAAGAGTATTATGCAGTAGTCAATGCGACCCTTTCTTCACCATCGATCGTACGGGCCTCAACATTGTTCGATTGTTCCGGAGAAAAGGTGGAAGAATGGTGGCAACTTAGAGAGACACTACTTGGGACCTGTTCAGGTTCGAACTCAATTTCTTCCAACTACTTACGAATCAACAAAATTAATGACGACGACCAACTCTATGCCCTGATAGTTCAAGATAATGACTTGACATACTTGGATGTAAACTCCAGTAACGACATCATTCATGTAAATGGTGAATGGACTGATGAATTCAACAGGCTTGCAGGAGATAGAAACCACTTGCCAAATCCAGGACTGGGAGAATATGCATATGGGTGGTGGATTCTCGATATCGACGGAGACTTGGTTGCTGACGGGACAGACCCAACTAATTGGGATACCGATGGTGACTGGTTGAATGATTTCTTCGAGATCGACGACGATCTACTAGATGGAATTAGGGGCAATAGCGGTTCGCCGATTCGCTACGACGACAGGACTTCATGAACTCAACAATTCATTTGCCCCCCTCCCCTCAGATACTCATGAGCGAAGGGGAGCGAAACGTCCCTGGGCCCGAAGCCTCTGCGAATGATAAACTCCTATTCCTAAGGGAGAATATGGTTCATCTGACTAATCAACTGAGCATGCCAATAATAGAAGTGGCACTTGTCATCTCTAAGTACATTCGAACGGTACTGGACTCTCTCCAAAAAGCTGCCATCGAGGAGGGAGAAGAATTGCCAGAAGTCCTTCTAAATCCTCTTCCCAGCAACTCTCCACGATCAGAAACTAATTCTGGCATCGCTTCATTTCCACTTGAGAAGTTAATTGACAGAGTCGATCAGGACAGAATGGACATTTTGGATACTCTAGTCAGAACAATACTCAATGAGAGTCAACTGGAATTCGTCTCCGCACTTCAAGAGTTTCGTGACTGGGAATTCGAAATCCGCAACCAACTTTCAGACGTATCAAGCCCAGGGGGCCTCTTTAGCCCACTCTCACTAGATGACGACTTCTAGCTATTCATCGACTCTGAAGATGCTACTATGCCACTGGAGACCCACCAAGCATCAGCTATCGACCAGACGAAAAGAAAGGGCCATAGAAATGCCGGAATCAGCGGAAACTGAATTAGAAACCACTCTCCGCCCTTCCTGTGTTGGCGATTGAAATGCTGCCCTAGGAAGAGGAAGGGGACAAGCGAAAGTGCCACTGCAAACAGTGGTCGTATAGCACCCCATGGACCTACGCCACCGCTCAACTCGCTCCAAATGGCAGAAACAACGCCCAGAGGCCTGAAATCATCCTCTTCCACTGCCTCTACCCGGACTACGAACTCCCCTTCCACATAGTTTGCGGTAATTGTAAGCGGATGAATTTGCCGACCATAATATCATAGAAAACGAGAACAACCGATAGCGATTGCGAAAACCATGCATGAGGGGTTAATAGTTACGGGATTTGAGCCATTTTCAAATTTCAAGAGAAATATTTCCCAACAGATTGTAGAGATAATCTCCGCAGAAATGGTATCCGATTTCAAGATCAGTACTTCTATACTTGCAGTGGACGAAAACGGTTCACGAGAGATTTCTGAAAGGATAGAAAGCGGGGAAAAAATCGGTTCGGTCCTACATTTAGGATTCTCGGAAAGCGCCAAAGAAATACTACTAGAGAGATACGCTAGGAATAATTTTCAAATGAAAATTGCAGATAACTCAGGCAGGCTCCTCTCTTCTGGAAAAATATCCCCGGGAAAAGAAGTCCTCGAAACAAAGGTCCCACTGAACTTCATCGACAACTTTCTGGAGCGTAATTCAAAAATCAGATGGAACGAAGACGCTGGTGGTTTTGTTTGCAATGAGACATACTTTCGCTCACTACTAGCCTCCTCAGAAGATCAGCAACCTGTTGTACTATTCATTCACCTTCCAAGCGAGGAAATTTTACCTCTCGAGGAACAATATGACATCATTACATCGATTTGTAAATCCCTAAATCAGATACATAATTAGGCCCAACAATCTCACTAATCTCTTCCGGACCCGAACCATTCCGAAGCCTCTCCAGTTCCACTCATGGCTAACTCGTCACCGACTTCCCTTGGCACAATGTCCCTCCCGGTATGCCATGTTGCCTGCTCTAGCCATAGGACAATGTCACGACCAGTCAAAGAAACCTCCATTGTACCTCCCAGGGGGTTCTCTTTCAAAACAAAGGAGGCCTTTCCTATGGATGCGGACTGCCTCGAGAGTCTGAAAACAGCCCCTTCTTCATCTGCCTCCATTGCCATCGCATCGAGTGCCGTGTCTAGGACTCGATTCTCCCTCAATATCGACAGAAGATTATCAATTGAATCCACATTTCCACTTATTTTCTCAGAATCCCTACTTATTGGGAAATCAGATTTTTCTAGAGTACTATCGGGGCTCCATCCAGGAAAAATTGAACGAATTGAATCGAAAACCTTGTCTGGATCATCATGACTTCTGACAATCGTAGAAACTTGTATGATTGGCTCCACATGACCTCGAACAAATGGAAACTAATAGTGCTAACCGGTCTACAATCGATTTGCGCGAAAATTCAAACCATTAACAATCGACGATAAGGCGTGGCACAACGTTCTGGGTTGATTTCTCTTGCTCTTGTTTTAATACCTAACATTGTCATTCTTTCTTTCAGAACTCTGTCTCCTGAGCTCAATGAGGCTCTATCAAACGACTATTTCGGGCAAATAGTGGCACACTCACTGGCCCTGTTAATAGGGTTGATAATGGCATATCGATATTCAGTCGTCCATGATCACGAATTCCGTCGATCTAAGGCTATCAGTGCTTTATCAAAAACTTACAAACTAGAGGATAGAGGCCTCTGGGAAAAGGGAGAAGTAGCAATTCAGAAGCTGGAAGCAAGGGCTTTTTCGGATTTCAAAGGTAGAAAGGCAACCACCTCTAGACGTAGAATGCAGGGCAAGATTGGAGAGATAAATCGAGAATCCCAAGAACTCATACAAAAGATTGGAGATAATTCAGAATTCACTCTTTCAGTCGATGGAGTAGAGCAGAAACAGGAAACAATCGAAGAACCCCCAAAAGAAAAACCAAAACTAATCTCCCGAGTCTCAAAATTCATTTCTTCTTCTGTCGAAAAAACCGCGTCCAGGAGGGAAGAAAGAAGGAAGAAAGCCGCACTTCAGAAAAGTGAGTCTTCCTACCCTTTAGTGGAAGATGCAAACTCTAGATGGGCAATCCCACAAGGGACCCAGATGAAAACTAGATTGTGCAGCAGTTGTTCAACATACAATGATGCAGAGTCAGATTATTGTTCATCCTGCGGTTCGTTAATCGCTTGATTGGGGAACGGTTGATATGACTCCTTCAGGAGCCTAGGTCGGGAACGTTATGGCCAGTAAGAGAGACTATTACGTTATTCTTGAAGTCGACAAAGACGCTTCAGAGGACCAGATAAAGCAGTCTTTCCGTTCCCTTGCAAGAAAGTACCATCCCGATAAGAATCCAAATGACTCAGAAGCAGAGACTAAATTCAAGGAGATCCAAGAGGCATACGCAATCCTATCTAACCCCGAAGAAAGGCGAAAGTACGATGTCTTTGGCCACGAAAGGCCCGGCGGCTCTCCATTTGGATCTCGAGGATTCCAAGGTGTCGACATTAGTTTCGATGACCTTTTTGGCGGTGGCTTTGACTCGATTTTCAGTCAATTCTTTGGCGGACAACAGGGCGATAGAACACGTGGTTCAGATTTATTGGTAAGGCATTCCGTACCCTTTCAAGCTTCAATGGATGGCTTGGAAGATGAAATAGAAATTGAGGCTCTGAAGTGCTGCGATAGTTGCAATGGCTCTGGCTCCGCGAAGGACGGAGGCTCACGTCAATGCCCTTCATGTGACGGAAGGGGCAGGATAGACGAGATTTCCATGATAGGCCCTTTCAGGCAACGAGTCAGAAAGGATTGCGCCCCATGTAGGGGTTCTGGAAGACTGATTTCTGATCCATGCCCAGATTGCGGAGGTGATGGAAGGGCCCTGCAAACAAATCGCGTCAAGTTCTCGATTATGCCGGGCATAACCTCTGGAAATCGTCTTAGGATGCGTGGACAAGGGGAGGCTTCAACATCACTCAATGGGAGTCCAGGGGATCTATTCATAGAAATTGATGTCGAACCTCACCCATGGTTCGAAAGAGACGGATCAGACCTTCTCATGGCCCTTCCTCTAAACTTCGCAGACTTGACCCTTGGGACTACCATCGAGATTCCCCACATAGATTCTGATGCCCTTAGGATTACAGTGCCCCCCGGCTCTAACCCAGGAGAAACAATTTCAATTCCCGGTAGGGGTCTGCCTTACAGCAACCGTAGAGCCAGAAGGGGTTCGGTAACCGTTGTACTAAGGCTCCAATCACCCAACAAGCATTCTCGCAAGTTGAAGAAGAAAATAGAAGAAATCAGAGTTGAACTGGAGAATCATACCCCACCCGTAGAAGAGAGAATTAGGGACGAAGCCAAATCAAGACGGGGACTTTGAAGAATCACTCTTCTCCCATTTCTATAGGATTTGTTGGAACCGCTGCTATCGGTTTCCCATCTACTAATCCTGAAATTTGAATATTGAATGCCGGCGGATTTCCCAGAGTTTCAATTTGTACGAATTTCGTCGAACCCCCCTCTAGGTCACCCAAGAAAACCTCATCATCTCGAAAAATCATTTCTGGAATAACGCTCTGTATTGTGGCAACTTCTCCCAGCGGTGAGAAAATCCTGATCGCAGCCATTTCCCAGCCAATTGTCCCAGCCCTGATCCCAATTAGAAGTGAATTAATGGAATCCTCAAATCTCCAAACACATATGTCGATATTTTCAGTAAAATGCCTTATCTCGGGCACTCCAAGTTCCTCAGAAACAGAATTCCATGAACCCTTGCCAAGTATGGATAGTGCCGCAGAAACCTCTTCACGGCCCTTTGTCAGATCTTTGATCGAGAACCTATCTCTAAGGGCATTCAAGATGTGCCTCTCATTTTCCACTAATTCTCCCCCTCTCTTTGAAGGCAGCAAATCACTTCTATTCCACCATAATACAATTACTAGTGGAAATATTAGGAAAAGGCCAGCAACCACATAGAATGGTGTAAACATCCATGCTAAATTGACAAATTCCCCTTCGTCTTCAAAAGAACCTCTATTTTCCAGAGTGAATCGATATGCAATCTCCTCCCCGAAGTCACCATTCCTTTCCAGTCTGATAGCATGCACCCCAGGATCCAGTCCCAATTCACCCTGTTCACTATCGGCAAATTCAACAATCGTCCAAGTACTTTGATTCAGTCTCTGCACGCTAATTCTAACTGTATCGTTATTTGAGACCCAAAATCCAACCATCGTCCAATTCGTTGAAGAAATTTCCAAGGCAAACACATCCACAGAGTCATTTGTTGAGAAAGATCCAATGGTCGTGGAATTATTTGGCGAAATTATCTGCCATTGCTCGCCTATTTCATTAGAATCCCACAACTTGCTTGGAGCATCCCCGAACTCCTCAAAAATAGAATTTTGCTGCCCTTCTCCAATACAAGAAAATGTGAAAATTGAGACAACAATTAGTGTAGAAATTACGACTCTGGCCTCATGCATTATGCTTGGGAGGGCAACTAGGTCTTAGAATCCTTCAAGCGAAATGCTTCCATGGGCAGCCAATGGATGAGCGGCCAATAGGTAGGAGTGTGATTTCAAGAGATAGATTTTCGAGACTATTTTCTCTTGGAGACAGGAATGATCCATCTTCATTTGCCCCAGGATTAATCATTGGAGAAGACGATCCAGATTTTCCCATTTCAATCGCACCATTTTATTCTTCTATGGATAACTCCAATATTCCTTCTTCAATGAAGGTACAAACTCGTGCAAAACTCTGTTTTCCATTCGATTCTCTAGATACTTGGGAAGCTTCGCAGGGTTTGGTTCTCCCACCGAGTTTAGTAGAGTCCAATTCAGGCGAATTTGGTTCGGGAATCGAGTTAGTTCCGATAACTTGGAACTCATTGCATCATGACCAATCTCTTCTAACTAATGGGCTTCAGCCGTCATTAATTGTGTTGACCGACTCTCCTCAACTCTCAAGCAGTCCCGGTTTGTTAGAAAGGGCTCTATTGACGATTAGGACCTCCTTCCCTTCTTCGTTGATTTGGACTCCAGGGATTGGAGGTCCGGATAATTGTGCGCTGCTCTCATGGATGGGGGTAGACATTTTCGACATGGCTCGCTCAAGACAAGCATCTTCCCTGGGCGTACTACTCTCTGAAACCGGCCCTAGAATGCCAGAAAGGTCAACAAATGAGGACTCATCAATGGATTCCCAAAAGGAGATGTGGATCCGAGCAATTTCAGCTACTAGATCGGCAATCAGAGATTGTTCACTCAGGGATCTGGCAGAGAGGCAGAGCACTTCTAGCCCCAGATCTGTAGAACATCTGAGGAGGCACGATCAACTCTCATTTGAGTTTTCAAAGAAAATAGGGATGACCAGCAGTTCTGTGGATTTCGGTAAAAAACTCCGTTGTCACTCCTTCGAGAGTAGGAACGATGTAACAATTAGGAATTGGAGGGAAGATATTTCTGAGAATTATGAGCCACCTTCAAGACAACGTGATGTTCTTGTTCTACTTCCTTGCTCGGCTAAGAAGCCCTATCGACTCTCTCAAAGCCATTCTAGATTCAGACGTGCAATTGGAAATTCACGTGCTCATGAAGTGATGGTGACTGCCCCTCTAGGACTAGTTCCTAGGGATTTGGAAGATTTGTGGCCTGCTGCACACTATGACATCCCAGTTACGGGAGATTGGGACGAAGATGAATTGTCCATAATTAGGAGTATGATTAGTAGACTTGTAGAAAGAGTCGGTTACTCCAAAATAGTGAATCATTCAGGAATCGAACTATCTCTAGGAGACTGGGTTGTAATTGATACTAGGATGGGGGCAAGTGCTGGTTCTGGAGAATCGTTGGAAAGGCTTCAGGATGCAATCTCTTCATCGTTCTCGCAAGGTGATGGAGGAGAAACCGATTTCAGCGTTAGAGAGGAGAAGATGAAATCAATTTCTAGATTCCAGTTTGGTTCGGATGAATGGCTTGAAGACTGTCAAATCAGAGGTAGGCCTCCAATTTTTACAATCACAAAGGACGGTGTGCAAATGGCAAAATGGGATCCTCGTAGAGGGAGATTCTTGCTTTCCAAGGCAAGCCTCGGAATCATGAGGAGACTAAAACTCCTAAAATCCGTGGAAATCCATTCCGGATTGGACTGGGTCGGAGACATATTTCCAAGCATGATTGCACACTATGACGGCTCAATTTTAGTTGGAGATGAGGTTCTGGTCATTCAGGAGGGGGAACTAATAGGCTCTGCCAGAGCACTTGCTCCTGGGTGGGAATGGCCCTTAGGCCCCGGCAAACTGGCAAAATCGAGACACAGGCTCTGAATGTTCATTTCCAATTGATTTGGCGTAGCGGTTAAAGAGGGAGAGCAGGTCGCCCGGCTGTCCGAGGTATACATTTGTCAAGGATGCACAGTAAAGGTAAGGGGTCTAGCGGCTCCAGCAAGCCTCATTCTCAGACTCCTCCAGAGTGGTCAAATTCGGACAAGAAAGAGATAGAAGGGATTATTGTTCAACTATCAGAAGAAGGCCATACAAATGCCTCTATCGGGACCATACTAAGGGACAAACATGGAGTTCCAGACGTCAGGCTAGTAACTGGGGAGAGGATTTCTCAGACTTTGAATAGGCTAGGCCAGTCTTCAGGACTACCGGAGGATTTGATGAGTCTGATGCGACGTGCCCTGCGCCTGATAGATCACCTCACTCAGAATTCCAAGGACATCCATAACAGGAGGCAACTGGAACTTTGTGAGTCAAAGATTAGGAGGCTTTCGAGGTATTACAGGGAAAATAACCAGATCGACTCAGAATGGACTTACAAGAGAGATCAACTCAGACTGATGGTCGAATAATCAGTAGTGATTTGTACTCACCTCCAATCGAAGGAGTGTGGAACCTCTTATCGGACAGGATATTTTCTCCCCAGTTAGGGACTCAATCCAACTATTCGCTAATGATGCAATCAGTAGGAGAAAAACGATCCTATTAGTCTCAAAACCAAATTTCGAAGGCTCCCTCTCCATTGCCCCTATCGAAGCAGCTTTACTAGATGCTCGAATTCCATACAAGCGCAGATTTACACATTCTGATCCCGATTATTCTCCCTTCATCCAGATCTCAGATGGTTCAGGAACGACAATAACAGACTCCTATGGGCTGTCACTTTCTACAACCATTGTCGATGGATTGAGGGGTAGATTAGGCGACTTTCGTAAGGGTCCCCTCAGTCCAGTTGCTCAGGCACATGTTCTTGCTAAGTCATTGAATCCCAATAGCCACCGACTTAGGAGAATGCGCCCCTGGATATTGTCCGGAAATTGGATTAATGGAGCACTAGACACAACATATGATCCTGTTTATTCATCCCTGCGGGATCATCTTTCATCTGAGGGATCAATACGGGTAATCCCAGTTACAGAAGTCCCAAATCTTCATTTCAATAATTACACATGGCTAGAAAGATGCGATATAGAGGAAGCAACCAGGGAATGGAACAACTCTGAGTTAGAAAACCGCGAAACAATCATGGGAAACCTGGCTAGGCCAGTTCTTAACTCCAGCTTGCCTTCAACATCGAGGGTAGAGGAATTGCTCTGGCACTGCGTTCTCGGATCAGGTTGGGAATCTGATCTAGCATCTCAAATCAGCATTGCAAAGTCCAATTGGAAAAATCTCACTCCAATCAAGGCGGCTTCTATTGTTGCAGACTCTCTTGTTTCTACAGGAGAAATTTGACTATTCTATCCTGAGAATACTGCTGCACCCGGAGCATTCAATCCTTAGCGGCCTAATGTCCGACTCCACTGAGTTCCTTTTCCCGCAAGAAGGACACTTCACCCTTCCCCCCTTCTTCGAATTTCTCTGACTTTCGCTATCTTCAACTACTGGTGAGATTATTGCAGCCGGGAAAACCAGCAACACGCTTGAGCCCACCACTCCAAGAACAATAGGCATGGGAAGACCAAACCAATATATTGAGAGAGAAAGAACCCCCAAAACGCCAATCATGATCATACTCGGAACCCTAGTTCTCCTTTTTGTCAGAGCCATTCCTATTCCCAATGCCAGGCATAGAGCGAACACAGAAATCATAGCCGAAATTAGAGGACTGAATAAGAGAGCATTTTTCGCTTCAAAATCAAGCCTAAAGTCAGTATCGGATTCTATTCCAGACTCATCCACGGTGAGTATCTCCATTACAATCCATCTTCTATGAGTGTAATCGACGTCCCCATTGTCCAGATTAACCCCATCGAAACCTGAAAGCATACCTGTGCGAATTTCGAATGAAAGGTCTACCTCTTCCCAGAAATCATATCCTCCGGGTTTGATGAAATCCTCAATCAGAGTCTGCCTTGAATCTCTCTCTACTCTGTAGCTAGACTCTACATATATGGAAATCTCATCTGAGTTGAATGCTCTAGATGGACCTAGATCTATACTGACAACCAAAGGTCCAAAGTCAACAGGATCCACTCCGAAGACAGATTCAGAATTAATCATCAGTCCTATAGATAGAAATGACTTCAAATCAGACTTGGAACCCTTCAGATGACCCTCCAGTGCAGCCAACTCTGTGTTGTCTACTCTGGCATTTGACTTCTCTGATTGGCTAACGGTATCTGAAAATGTATTCAGATTCCTCCACCAACTATTCGACCCCAGGCTCTTGTTTCCAATATTGTCGAGACCCCACCTCATCCACTGAGACATAGCGCCATCAAGGGTAATCGTAGTCTTCCTCTCTATGGAATTTCCATCGTATTTGCAATTTACTTCGACCATTAGGTCCGATCCCCCTGTCCGAGGGGGCTCCTCCTCGGGGTACCAGCTATTGTCTCCGGTATCTTGACCAAGTGTGACCTCGTGAATCTTGTCTACTGTGATAACAAGTGAATCCTGCAGTGAGATCTGGAAGTCAGTTCTCACGGTCCCTCCACTGGAGCTGCTCGGTTCCCAAACAAACGTCACATCCACCCATTCCTCATTTGAATTAACTATCGGACTTTCAGAGATCTCGACATTCTGGACCATTAAGCCACCCGTGGAACCAGTCCAAATCTTGTCACCGAATCCAGAAGTCAACCTTACAGGGAAGAAAACCAGATTTCCCTTTACGCTAGCCTCCCTAATCACCACGTTAACTAGTGGGAATGAGATTGATAGACCAGCATCAACTTCTTCCGCGCCCCAATGGAAAACTATTCCTGACTCACTCCCAGGATTGGAGAAAATCAAACTCCTCACAGAAAAGATAACCTCTATCTTCTCGTTTTTCGAGACTTCGCCATCTTGAACTTCTACATCCACTTGTACCTCTCCAGATTCAGAAAGATAGACTGCTGGTAATTGCGAGGAACTTTCGTATGTGTTTCCGCCGACCTTGACGACTACTGTCGCATTGGCCGACACTCCAGCAGAGTCTGACACCTCGTATGGTATCGAGAATGTCCAGGTTCCAGAAGAGTAACTCCCTGCCTCTCCCCACTCAATCATCCATGAGCCAATTTCTACTTCTCCAAGAACGGATGATGTCACTTCTACAGACTTCCTCTCTTCTAAGTCGGATTCGAATGGAGTCAGTTGTCCGCTGTCCGGGTCCCCAATAAGGAACAGATTGAACTCATCCGGAGATTCGCAGCAATTATCGCTCTCTGCAGCTTGGGCATTTATTGGTGAGATAATTACTACTACCAGCATCAATGAAAATATGGTCACTTGCCTTGCTCG
>PBNI01000002.1 GCA_002723045.1 Methanobacteriota archaeon
TTGAGTCTCGAAGAATGTAGAAGTGGATGCATCTAGCAGCTGCTTTGTCCCCTTCCTGCTGCTGACCGACCACTTTCCCCAATCTCTGGCTACCTCAATGGCCCTAACTAGAAGGGCACTGGGGTCGGCCAACTCATCTACTGCCCCATAATCAAGGGCCTGCTGGGCTGACCAAACTTCGGAGTTGAAGAAGAACTTGCGAGCCACCTGGTTCCCGACCAGTCTTGGGAGCAACCATGTCGTCCCCCCGTCGGGCGAGAGCCCGAGTCGGAAAAACGCGGAGGCTAGCTTCGCCTCTGGGGAGCAGACTCTGTAGTCTGATGCCAGTGCCAAACCCAGCCCACCTCCGGCTACTGATCCATTAATCGCGCATACGAAAACCTTCTCCGAAGTTCTCATCTTCATGAGAAGTGGATGTAGCTTATCGGTCATCTCTTGGACTCTGCTGCCAATATTGCCATTCTCTATTGCATCGGAAAAGTCGTCCATGTTACCCCCAGAGGAGAAGAAGCGTCCAGAACCAGTGATTACTATTGACCTACAAGAGAGGTTGTCCATCGCTTCTTGTAAGCATGAGAGGAATGGGTCGAAGTGATCGGGGGAGAAGGTGTTCGAGGAGGCAGCTGGAGACAAAGTGACCACTGCTACCCCTCCGTCAAGCATGTCGGTGGAAACTGGCATGACACTCGAGCAAGGGTCACTCTATTGAATTGCATGAATATCATAAGATGTCGCAGTTTGGGTCAACCATGCACGAACGCCGGCACCTGTACATCGATGGAAACTGGATAGAACCCAGTGAGGAGGGTTCTATCGAGGTAATCAATCCGACCAATGAGGAGGTGATCGGCTCCGTACCAGTCGCTAGCGATTCAGATGCTAATGCTGCTGTGGAAGCCGCTAGGTCAGCATTTGCGGGTTGGTCGGCAACAGAGGTTGGCGAGAGAGTAGAGTTCCTAAACAGGATTTCGAGCTTAATCAAGGATAGAAGCGAGGATCTAGCCGAGATAATTACCGCGGAGGTAGGGACCCCGATAGAGTACTCGAGGATGGCGATGGTGGGGACTCCGAGGGTTGTTTCTAGATCTTATGCGAAGATCCTAGACGGATACGTCTGGGAGGAAGAGGTAAGGAACTCTCTAGTAATCAAGGAGCCGATAGGGGTGGTGGCTATGATCACCCCGTGGAACTTCCCCCTGCACCAGATAGTCGGAAAGGTGGCGCCAGCTATCGCAGCCGGTTGTACAATGGTGCTGAAGCCATCCAAGGAGGCGCCACTGAATGCATTCCTTCTAGCAGATATCCTGGATGAGGTAGGCCTTCCGAATGGGGTCTTCAATTTGGTTTCCGGACACGGGAGAGACATAGGAGAGACCTTGTCTAGCCATCCAATGGTGGATATGGTAAGCTTCACGGGATCGACAAGTGCTGGCATTAGGGTCTCGGAACTGGCGGCTCCAAGCGTAAAGAGAGTGACACTGGAACTAGGGGGCAAGAGTGCGAACATTATCCTGGATGACGCAGACATCCAACGAGCGGCGACTTCGGCTATTTACGCATGCTTCGGGAACTCTGGTCAGGAATGCTCGGCCCTTACTCGACTTCTGGTGCCAGAGGATTCTAGGGATGAGGTTGTGGAGGTTATCTCAAGCAAGATTGGGAGATACACTGTTGGGGATCCGATGGATGAGTCCAGCAGATGTGGCCCTCTGGTCTCCAGAAGGCAGCAGGAGAGTGTTTCTTCGTACATCTCAAGCGGAATTGAACAAGGGGCCACTCTAGTTGCGGGAGGTGAGGGAATGCCAGATGGGCTTGAGTCTGGATTTTTCGTAAAGCCGACAGTCTTCGCAGACGTTACTCGAGATATGACAATATTCAGAGAGGAGATTTTCGGTCCTGTTCTGTGCATCACCTCGTACTCCTCCGAGGAGGAGGCGGTAGAGTTGGCTAACGACTCGGAATATGGACTATCTGGAGGAGTCTGGTCAGATGATGAGGAGAGGGCCATGAGAGTGGCCAAGATGTTGAGGACTGGGCAGGTTAGCATCAATGGCGGCGTGTTCAATGTCACAGCCCCTTTCGGAGGATACAAGCAATCGGGATTGGGAAGAGAGTTGGGGGTCCACGGAATGGAGGAGTTCCTCGAGATCAAATCAATTCAGCGCTAGGTGATCGATTGGTACCAAGACTATTGATTATCAGTGGGACAAGTGGGGTCGGAAAGTCCACGATGTCTGCAAGTCTGGCATCTTCTCTTGGCTTTGGAAAAATTGCCTCCACGGACACAATTCGGGAGGTTCTGAGGACCCAGATATCTTCCACTGTGAGCCCCTCCCTGCATCGTTCATCCTTCGAGTCAGCTGGGGGCTCGGCTTCGGAAGACTGGAAAGAAACGGTCCAGGTCCTCTCGGAAGGGGTTTTGGCAGTAATACAGAGAGCCATCTCAAAGGGATCTGACTTGCTTCTGGAAGGTGTTCATTATGTTCCCAACAAGGAGGTGATTGACCTCTGGAGAGAGGCGGGGGGAGTGGCTACTGGGGTTGTTCTGTATGTCTCGAGTGAGCAGAGGCATCGAGGAATGATCGCAAACAGAGAAAAGCACAACGGGAAGAAAGTGGACCACTATCTCGGTAATCTGGATCGGATTAGAGAGATTCAGGAGGAGCTAGTTCTATCCGGATCAGAGTTTGGTTGGCTGGTTATTGACCCCACCAAGGAGTCAGATTCAATCAGGTTGATCTCAAGCAGCTTGTGTTGAAGAGTTATTTTCCTACCCACTCTGCTTCAGATCTCTCTAGGAATGCCTTGACACCAATCTCCTTGTCCTCGGTATCGAAAAGGGCTACAAACTCAGAACGCTCCATCAAGACCCCTTCGGAGAATGGTAGTTCCAAGGCGCCCCTTACTACTCGCTTTGCTACCTTCGTGGTATGTGGGGACTTCTTGGAAATCTCCGTAGCCAGCTTCATGGTCTCTGCTTCTAGATCCTCGCTAGGAACAATCCTGTTCACTATCCCCATACCTAATGCGTCCTCTGCACCCACCATACCGCCTGAGAGAACAATCTCCATGGTCCTCCCGTATCCTATCAATCTGCATAGCCTCTGAGTACCCCCTCCTCCAGGAATGAGGCCCAGGTTGATCTCGGGCTGGCCGAATGTTGATCTCTCTGAAGCCAATCTAATATCGCACGATAACGCCAGTTCAGTTCCCCCTCCAAGTGCGAATCCATCAACCATTGCTATTGTTGGCTTGGAGACGTTCCAAACTGCCTCCCATGCATTGTCCTCGAAGAAAGGGCGGACGTCATCGGAGTCCTTTCCAGCGAACTCAGAGATATCCGCTCCGGCTGCGAATGCGTGTGGCTTGGGCCTCTTTCCCTCCATTGGTTCCAGAGGAGGGGCTCCCTTGATTACTACGCATCGGACATTATCATCCGAGTTTACCCTAGCACACTCCTTCTTGATCGCCTTGTGTGATTCTGTATTCAGGGCGTTTAGTTTGTCTGGTCTGTTTAGTGTCCAGACTGAAATGATTCCTCCCTTGGGATTGGAGCCATCGACCTCAACGTTCTCTACGGTCATTACCTCATGAGCCATGCAACTGCGAACGGGCCGTATCGCTTCAACGTATCACTTGACTAGTCATCTGCCCCAACCGGAGGTGGGAGATCTGGGAGAGGTGGGGGTGGCATAGGCATCTCCTGAGCAGATGGAGGAAGAGGCATATCGAGCTCTAATTCCTCGTCTGGGATTCCATCGGTATCAGTTTGCATACCTCTAGGGGCATCCAATGAGACGCGGATCTTTAGAACCCGCTCGTCATCGATTCTGACGTATGAGATTCCCTGAGGAATCGAGGCATCGGGCTCTTCTGGCTCATAAATCACAGCCAAGCCGTGTCCTGGTATACTAGTCAGAGTCGAGAGGTCTTCTCCATCCTCTACTTCAGACCACTTGCTGGCTTCTTCGGCCATCCTCTTGGACTTCTCCAAACGCCTTTCCTTGTGTAGCCTCTCTCTGAAAATCTCCCTTCTCTGCCTCTGCTGGACGAGATACCGATCGACCTCAGCTTCTGCCTGAAGTTCGGGATCTGCTTTTGCGATGTGGACCATGGCAGTTCCCTCTGCCTCTTCCACCTGGAAATCGGGGGAATCAGTAGTATCCATGGAAATGGAGGGAGACTGTTCAGGCATGGGTTGAGGTATTGGCAGGTCTGTAATTTCTGGTCCCTTCTGCCTACCTCTGCTCCTTCGAATCTTTGAATCCCTAATTTCGCCGGTTTTCTCTTCAGAAAGAACCGGTGCAGGTAGTTCTATGTCTCCGAAAGTGAGGTCTTCCTCTATGACGACCTGACTCTCCTTGACGCCGGGAGGTGCTGGACGCCTGCCTGTGAAAAGAATCATTGAGACTAGGAGGAGTATCAGAACCGCACCTGCGACCTGCATTAGAAGACCCTCTGGAACAATGAAAACAAGGTAAATTGGGATTGACGCCGCGGTCATTACGAACAGCAGGAGTCTGGTGGCGGTTACCATTACCCCGTCCAAGGAGGAGTGCTTCTATTCACTTTGACGGGAGATTCAGTAGTTCGGAAACTCCCTTTAGAGCGAAACTACGATGCGAGATTAACGATTTCTCATCCGGAGAGAGTTGGGCGCATGTCCTACCATTCGTTTCTTCCGGGATGAAAATGGGATCATAGCCGAAGCCAGAATCACCAGATATCTTTTCTGAAATCGACCCCCTGCAAATCCCTGTGGAAGTCATTATATTTCCTTGGAAGGAGAGTGCTGCAACAGCCCTGAACTCAGCCCCCCGATCTTTCTCCCCTGACATCAGACTTAGTACTCCAGACAATCCAATAGTCTCCTGGACGAACGAGGAATAAGGTCCCGGGAAGCCGGAAAGAGAATATATGAAGAGTCCGGAGTCCTCAACAAGTAATGCCTCATTCTCAAATTCTGTACCCATTATCAGAGAAACTGCTTGTTCCAGCTTAGATATGGCAATCTCCTCAATTCCTTCTGCCTGTGGCTCGACTAAATCTGGGACCTGCCCGCCAATCAATAGCTGCTCGACAACGAAACCTAGGGGCGAGAGTATTCCGGATGCTTCGGTTACCTTATTTTGGTTTCCAGTGGCAAAGAGAACTCGCATTTTTCCAACCTATCCGTGATACCTGACCCTTCCCACGATCTTGTGAAACCTCTCGATGACATTGCTAGCACTCTCTGAATCGCTATTTTGATCCTCAGAATCCATGTAACCTTCGCAAACCCTATCGATTGCATCAGGTATGTTTGTGTGACTGGATCCCAAGCACTCCCTGAGGACCTGAAGATCGAGTCCAAAATGCTCCAATTCGGGGGATTGTCGAGAAAGTCCGAAGTCGATTAAATGTAGATCATCTTCTGAGATCATTACATTGTGAGTGGTTAGATCTCCGTGTGAGATTCCTATCTCATGCAATCTCCTAATCAAACCCCCGAGAGAATGTAGAATATCTCCCTGAGAATCTTCTGATTTCAGAATTTCATATAGGGTCTTACCCTCGATTCTGGATAGTAACATTGTGGATTGGCCCTGTTCCATTAGCATCAGACTCGGCGAAGGGAACCCCGCAGCAGATAGCCTGGATAGGACTCTGGCCTCTACCGCCATCCTCTGACTTGTCAGCCTTCTATCTAGGTCGGGATGTCGGTATCTTCGGGGTCTTCGATACTTTAGTACGGCTCTCCTACCAAGCCAAGAGCCAGCCGTTACGATTGCCTCGGCTCCCTCGTGAAGTACGATTTCAGGCTTCCAAATGAGAATCGCCGGACACTCCATGCAAACCCGACACCAGATGAGTTGAAAGCGGTTGCACTCCGACGATTGGTTGGTCAATATGGTTCTGGACATGCCAGCGGCCCCGATTCCGAGAGTTTTCTTGGGAACTTTTGGGTACTCTGACTCAGAGATCGAGAAAGAAGCCATGAGGCTTCAATATGCAATCAAGCAGCCGATGAGATGGAGTATCGAGATATGCAAGTCACTGGCTCCTCTGACTCTGGAGATAAACCGATTAAAGAATGAGAGGGATGTTTTCCTAATTGCCCACTCTTACCAGACCCCGGACATTACATACGGGGTTGCAGACTCAGTGGCTGATAGTTACGCCCTATCAAAGGAAGCTAGAGATGCCCCGCAGCAGACCATCCTTTTCTCGAGTGTCAGATTCATGGCGGAGACTGCAAAGATAGTTAGTCCGGAGAAGACTGTATTGCACCCATCACCAGATGCAGGCTGCTCACTTAGTGACAGCATTGAGGCTGGAGACGTAATCAGATTGAAAGAAGAGAATCCTGGGGTCCCAGTAGTTTGCTACATCAACACCAGTGCTGCGGTTAAGGCCGAGTGCGATGTATGCGTTACCAGTAGCAATTATCTCAAAATCTGCGAAAGACTGCCTGGAGACAAGTTGATTTTCGTACCGGACAAGTACATGGGAAGGCATCTTCAGCAGTCACTCCAAGGTCGCAAGGAAGTTATTCTGTACGAAGGAGAGTGCGAGGTTCATTCAGAGTTTACTGGTCCCAAGATAAGAAACTGGAAGAGAAGCATGGCTGAGAATGGGATCGATCTTGTGGTTCTGAGTCATCCTGAGTGTGACTCGGAAGTACTAGACGAAAGTGACTTTGTGGGCAGTAGCGAGTTGTTGATGAACGAGGCTATTCGGCTTGCGAGCGTAGGCAAGAAGGACATGATGCTAATCACTGAATGCGGCACGGCAGACAGAGTTCTCGCTGAGACGGAAGACAACCTGAATCTGATGGGTGCCTGCGTAATGTGCAGGCACATGAAGAAGACTCAGTTGGAGGACATACTACAGGCACTGATGGACCCAACCCCCGATCAGATTGTGGATATCCCAGAGGATACGCTAAGAAGAGCCTCAAGGAGCCTAGATGAGATGTTCAGACTCGCTGAGTGACGCTCTTGGCCCCATATGACTGGAGAGTCCATAGGAAAATGAGTGGAATCATAGCGAGTATCGAGGCTTGCAGGAGAAGGGAGTTGCGAGGCTCTATTGTATCTTTGAATGAGTATACCAGCAACTGCTTCTCTCCTTGGTCGTTTACTTCTATCCAGGCTAGTCGGTCTAACAATATCTGAGGTTGAAACTGATCGACCTCATCGTCGAAGGTGTGCTGTCTAGTCTCTGTAGAATCGATATAGTAGACGTAAACGTCATTGTTCCTAAGAGAATCTTGTGACGTAGAGATGATATCGTCTCTNGTTACTTGGAGGAATGCAACCTTCCCCTCCCCTATACTNGGAGAGGAGGAGTCCCACCGAGGATTAGAAATCAAAGTCTGGTTGATTGATAANGTGTCAACTATGATCGTCCTGTTGAAGGGTCCGACGTCTACAGTCGCGACGAGCCANTTCGAGTCCATTACCAGTTCAACGATGGTGGAGTTTNCGAAATCTAGCAATGCGCCAGAGTTCCTGATTGACTCTTCNATTCTTTCTGAGGATCGAGGGTCCAGTGGAATCGTTAGAGTCAGATCGGAGTCTGCAGAAGTAATGTTTACAGTTGGGCCAGAGGGAGAATTCTCAGAAAATGCCACTAGTGAACCCGAAGAGGCGACTACCGAGGAGTTTGATGAAGACTCTAGAATTCTGGTAGATTGATCACTGGTATCCAATAGTCTGAGGCTCTCATTGGATAGCATAACTATGTATCCAGTATCTCTGGAAACTGACGAAATAGAAANGTCGATCAGTGATTCGTCGGAAGGCTCACTGAAAATTGGTTCGAGTGTTCCAGATCCTGAGTCATGACGAAAGTAGTCAACTCTGAATTCATTGTAAACTACGAAACTGNCTCCCGAAGAGACGACTTGCGGGGTGCTTTCCCATGTCATTCCGCCCAATGTTCTATTTGTTTTTGATGTGACATTGGTAGCCGTAATCGAAATCTCCTGGTCGGAGTCCTCTATCCAAATCAACCACTCCCCCGAACCTGAGGCCGATGTAGGAGATTCAGCCTCATCAATGGATATCTTCTGATGGGTGACGTCCCACAATAGAACTGATCCTGTTAGGATGATTATTGCCAAAATGAGGGCGCTTGTCTGGTTCTTTCCTGGTTCTTTTATTGGATCTAGAGAGCTTTTGAGTGAGTTAAGCATACTCCTTATGGATCCTCCCGGATTATCCAGAGTACGGGCTAGTCTCCTAGTGAAAAGTCTCTCATCGGCCAATCTCCATATTGTCTCATGTGTTCTTGAAGTGATGTTTACTGCGAGAATGGCAACCGCCATTCCTCCGATTATGTCTACGAACCAGTGGATTCCGAGATATATTATCGCCACGGAGGTCAGGGCAATGAAAATGATGAGGAAGGATCGGAACCTGTTCCATCTTCCATCCTCATCCCATCTGTGCATGGTTAGCCAAATCGCAAATGGTAGTCCGATGTGGAGGCTGGGCATCCCATTTGTGAATGGATCAATCCTATTGAACCAGTTATGAATTTCGGGCGTCAAGTCATATGCTATTGTCTCCATACCTTGGATATAATTTCCTGTGACTTTGACATTCAGGAACAGGTAGAANGGTATTGCGAGGATGTACACCCAGAACATGGAAAGAGAAACTCTGTCGGCCATGTGCCTATCATCAAAGTAAATTGGATAGATGAAGGAGGAGAAGGTTGCGATCATGAAGCCCATAACGTAGAAATGAGTCATTATAACGTCCAAGAAATCGTTCCTGAGTCCCTCTTGCACCCACAGGGAAGCATCACCTTCTATAGCATAAACTAGGAAAGTCATATCCAGCTGGGTGTTGGCCATCAATATCCTGTCTAGGCCGTCAAGGATATCCTTCCAAAGATAGACTGAGAAGACAACTATCATGTGCGCCCAATATCTTCTGAACATATCGATGAATCCGTCCAGGCTGATCCTGGCGAATTGGGGCTTGAAAAGGGGCATCATGGCTATGCTGATTAGAATAGCACCTGTCACCCAGGTGATGTAGATGCCTGTTTCAGCAACCATTACGCGCTCTCGGGACTNTGACTATGTCATCAATTCGACGCAAGGATTAGANCTTAGATTATTCTTANAGAACGTTGTGANCCCTTTTCGAGTTGCTCAACGATTCCTTCCACAATCGACTTGAATGCCTTGGCTGTCTCGCCCTCTGGCTCTGCGATGATTCGATGCACTCCATCATCTCCGCCTCTAACTATTCCGGGATCGAAAGGGAGGGACCCTAGGAAAGGAACTTCCAATTCTCTGGATGATTCTTCCCCCCCACCTGACTTGAAGACATCCAGAGTTACCTCCCACCTTCCGTCATTGTCTGATTGNCAGTCAATTGGNANCCCTCCCGGGCCCATTATTGAAATCTTGGAGTTCGGTTCGGATTCCCCTCTGATGGTATAGCCGCTCATATTCTCTACAACTCCTAGGACTGGAACTGAGATTGTTTTGGCGAAATTGATTGACTTCCTACTATCTAGGAGGGCGACTTCTTGGGGNGTGGTCACGATTACTACTCCATCTATCCCTGGGAGGCTCTGACTTACTGTCAATGGTTCATCACCAGTTCCAGGTGGGAAATCGATTATCAGGGCGTCTAGTTCCCCCCATGCTACGTCACCAATGAACTGCTGAATTGCTCCCAACTTTATCGGACCACGCCAGATTACCGGCTTGTCTGGATCCTCTAGTAGGAAGGCCATTGAAATCACCTTGACGCCAGCGGGCCCTTCGGCTGGATGAATCTGACCCTCCTCGACATTCAAATCGGCATCTTCGAGACCTAGCATCTTAGGGACATTGGGGCCTGTAATATCAATATCCATCAATCCGACCTTCTTTCCCTCGCGTGCTAGAGAAAGGGCAAGTCCGGTAGCAACTGTTGATTTTCCAACCCCTCCTTTGCCCGAGAGTACCATGATCTTGTGTTTTATCTGCTCTTCCATCTTACCAATTCTCATCTTTCTCTGCATCTGCTGGTAAGCCTGTTCCATCTGGGCTCTCTGCTCGTTTGAGGCCTCGGCATTACCTGTTTCCGCAGAAGATCCAGCAGGATGATGGGACACAGGAGAGTCAGCCATGGTCATCCGTTCAGAGGGATATTATTGAAACCTATTCTATCGAGATTTAGACTATACCCTATATTGTGAATCGGTTAATTAGTCACTACCGTATGCTGTATACATGAGACTCTTGTTCGTTTGCGTTGGAAATACATGTAGAAGTCAGATGGCTGAGGCTATTGCTAGGGATTTGGGGCACGCTGCGTCTTCTGCAGGAACTCATCCCCCGGAAGACAGAGGAGTGGCGCCAAATGCNTTGATGGTGCTTGAGGAAATTTCCATCGANACCAGTGGCCTTCATCCTAAATCTGTAGATCTTNTCAGTCCAGAAAACTTTGACAAAATAATCAGCATGGGTTGTGGCGTTAGCTGTCCAGCNCTACCAATTGATGAGGACTGGGGGTTGGAAGACCCATTTGGTAGGGAGATTGAAGCCTATAGAATAACGAGAGATGAAATTATAGAAAGAGTGAATGCAATTANTGACATAGATACCGACGCTTAGAAAAGCCGGTCGGTCCTGCAAAAGCCTGCGCGAGTGTAGTGTAGCGGTTATCACCCCACGTTGCCAACGTGGGAACCCGGGTTCAAATCCCGGCACTCGCACCATTCTANTCCAGTTCTGAATTCCTAACGATGTTGATGAAAGCCCCGACCCCTACAGCAAGCAATGTCACTAGTGAAATCAGAATTATTGTAGTAGAGTTGGAAGAAATCCACGAAGGTCCCGATTTTGTAGAATCTGACTTAGTAATGGAAACATTGTGCTGTTGGTCTAGATCTGCGGTTGTGGAAAGGAAAATGTCAGTCGCACGAATGAGCAATATCATCTCCCCTTCGCTGAGAGAAGACCTAGCGGAGAATGACAATGTGAACACCCCGTCATTGGCTATCCTATCGGGACCAATCCCGTTGTCTGACATCAACTGCCACACCTCTGACTGACCAATTGGCGCAAGTCTTCCCATCTTTGCCTGAGCAGAGGAGACTCCATCGAAGTCCTGAATGGTAGCCTCCAGGGTGTAATTCAACTCCCCTCCTGAATTAAGTGAGGTGACTTGGTCAACTGGATTCCCATTCCTTAGAATCGTAAGATTAGTTATTGAGGGGGGTTGATTTCCTATGAGAACCTGCTGGGCTTGCCTTCCTATCTTACTGGAGAGAATTCCACCAATCAAAGTGGTAGTCGTTGAACCGCCCTCTTGGTCCTCCAGATGGATGGGGATATTCTGCCTCCCCGGAGACATACTTGGGGGGATTTGGAAGGAACCCGACCAAGTCGTTATCTCCGTCGATCTTGTATCGCCATTATGCTGCCAGTCCCAGACAGATCCGCCGGGCTCAGGTGATAATTCGATCATTGACCCACCCATGGACTGTAGGTTAACCGAGACAGACTGGATGCCATGGCCATCATAGGCACCTAGGTGAACTTGAACCTCATCACCCCTGAAAGCGCTGTCTGGAGAGAAGTCAAGATGAATGAGACGAGGAGGTGCATTGGAAATCTGAATACTGACATCCTCTTGATTTGTAACCCAATAGTCCTCCATGATTACAGAGATAGGGAGATTGCCGCTTTGGAGGCCGTTATGGACGATTTTCGCCGTCCAGATATCATCATGAATTACAAGATCGCCCGAAAGCCCCGAGTCTGAGAGTTCGATAAGACCCATTCCTAAAGAAGAAAGGTCCACAATCACTGATTTCGTGTCTGTGTCTATGTCATCGATAGAGATCTCCAAGTGAGCAATGCCTCCCTCTGAAGACAGAACCGACTCGCGGAATCCTACCGAGGACTCCGAGTTGCCGGAGAGCATAGGAGGGGTGTTCTCATCGAATGTAACTATCGACGGAGACAGAATCCTATCCACCCTCTGCTCTTCAATCAGGGAAATTTCGGAGTTCTCACCTATGTCCAATGTTACTACTCTACTGACTTCATTCAGCAATCCAGAAAGAGGACCCTCGTTGATAATGCTCCCATTCGCCGAGCTGATGCCGCCGAAGACACCATTCCACTCCGCCACTGAAATCTCGTGACCATCTATGTATGCGACTTTGCTGCTTATTACGGATACTTCCAGGGTCATTTCCTTATTCCCTATAAGTTGGAAACTATCGCCTATTGCCAATATCTGAGGACAAACTCCGGTCTCTCTAGAGATATGGTTCGAGAAGATAGCGTTCGCTTCGGGAGAATCTGGATTCTGGATGATAGGGGAGTTCTCGGGGAACTCGTCCTCTGTAGAACCGTTGTCCTCGACAAATGTATAACGAATCGTTCGATTCATCCAGTCCTCTTGAGGGACTACATACTCGTAGGTCAGGTTGTGCTCCGCTCCCCACTCCTGATCTATTGGGCCAAAAGGCGTGGCAGAGACGTTGAACCAAAATTCATTCTGGATTTTATCAGCCTCGAAAAGGGTCCCAGTCGCATTTCCGTAGACATCAGAATCTACAATCCTCCGCACTAGACCAAAGGACCCCTCAGCATCACCATCGTAGGTACCATCAACAATTATTGTGTCAGCAACGGTCTCTCCGCCTTCTGACTGCATGTGAATGATTGGGATGGTGCCATTGACCTCGATGTATGGGGCCTCATCTGAGGCTATGAAGTCGAACTGCCCGCTTCCGAAAATCCTAGAGTACTGGTCAGTTCTGATTCCCTCTTCCCATTTCTCCCTGAGTATTAGCTCCTCCAATTCAAATGAGAAGAACTCGCCTGCAGCAGATATTCTGGCAGATGCATTGGCTTCAATCTGGATATCCTGGAGTCTCCGAAAGCCATCCTCATCCCAAGTCTCGAAGTAAAGCAAGAATACCTCTCCAAAGACTCCTCCGGAGCTCTCGTTATCTCCGCCATCAATGGAAATCCATCCATCTCCCTCGAACATCATCCTCTCAGTGATCTTGCCATCTTTGAATGACCTTAGAACATAAGCATCCTTGATTTCCGCGTTAACTATCGCTCCCTCATCGCCTTCATCAATTGAAATCGCGATCTGTCCAGAACCGGCCATCTCGAAGTCTTGGCTGATTAGTTCGGTTCCATGATAAGTCTCATTTAGCCAGATTCTATCCAATCCAAGATCTATTGCTGCTCCCTGTGATCCGTTCGCTATATCTAGGACTAGAGTACCATTTCCTAGTTCATTGGACTCTAAGACGTCCCCAGTTCTCTTTTGCCAACCTCTGCCTTCGAAAGTGACTCCCTGACTATCTCCCTCCATTCCTGAAAGTGACCAATTGGTTTCTCTTGTGACCTCATGATCTGAGATTGGTTGGTTCCAGTTTGTAATATTCAGCGAGCGACTACATGAGGCAACCGGAGATTGAACAGATATCCAGACATAGTCTCCAAACTGAGGCTGTTCTTCCAGAATTATTTCTATCTCCCCTCCAGCCACGAATATCGAGGCGTTTTGTCCTGACGATTGAAACGAGCCTCTGGTATGCTCGACGCTAGTGTTCAATTCTTCATGTGATATGGAGTCGGAGAGTGGTGGGTCGAAAACTACCCGATACCTGTGAACAAGAGAAACCTCGGACCCTCCATCTTCTGAGAAGTCCCATTGCTGATCCCAATCTGCAAGGATTTCACAACTGTTGATTTGCCCTTCCTCTGCCCAAGCTAGTGACGAGGGTACACAAACCGCTAGCATCGAAAGCACTACGGCTATCGAGAAGGCTCTGGTCATGTTGTCCTCCGCACACTGCGGCATTTCAAACAATTCCCGGCATGACTGCTGGCACCACTAGAACAAAGGCTCCTCATAGTCGTCGTCTACCCCTGATCTCTCTCTCCAAAGACCTGCAGGCATACCGTCATAGATATCAGCATAGGGATCTTCCTCTCCCTTGTCTTCATTCTGAACAGCCAAGTTGGCAAAGTTCTCAGCGTTTGCTTTGAACTTCCAGTAGTGGATCCTCCACTCCCTTCCATCCCAGAGGGTGGTCTCCTCGGACTCTGTGGTTAGCAGATCATAGTCCTGCAACTGGTAGAACATGTTCCTGTCTGTTGGCTCGAGTGCATTATCGATAATTCTGTTTGAGAAGCCGAAGAAGCCCAATGCATGTTCTGCAATTGACTCGGCCACATGAGTCTCCATAGTGGTATCCACCTTGCTCTTGATGGCCTGAGTAAGCTGTGCTAGCGTTAGTCCCATCTTCCCACCGACTCTCGATGGAAGCCGAGGTTATTTCAAACATCTTGCTAATTGCTCTATTTCTATCGTTCAACCCGCCCGAAGTGGTTAATCTGTGCTCTCTTCTCGAGTACCCATGGATGAGCCCGACAGTCATACTTTCCTCGCACTTGAGGAGTCGGAAAGTGGCCCTTGGGATATCGTAATACTACAGATTCCTCTTGAGATGACTTGCAGTTACGGAGAAGGAACTCGTCGTGGCCCTAAGGCATGCATCGAAGCAAGTGCTCAGGTAGAGTTGCATGACTCAATTCTCCCAGAAGATCTACCGAGTGGGACAAGAATTCACACTGCGGCACCGTGGTCCTCTGAGGCGCCAAGCCTCAGGGAACAATTGGACTCCATCGGAGAACATGTTAGACCATGGTTTACTGGGCAGGAGTTCCCTCTGGTTCTTGGGGGCGAACATGGGATACTACTTCCGATTCTGGAGAATTTACACCAGCACCCTTCCGTTGGAGACATTTCAGAACTGACAATAGTGCAGATCGACGCTCATGCTGATCTGAGGGGGGAGTTGAACGGAGAGAGGTTTTCCCATGGGACGGTAATGCGTCGAGCTCTGGAGTTGGGAGTTGGCAGAGTGATACAGGTTGGGGTTAGGGCATTCTGTCATGAAGAAGAAGAGATGATACAGAACGAAGAT
>PBNI01000020.1 GCA_002723045.1 Methanobacteriota archaeon
CCAGCCGGTGGAGTCGTCGTGGCCCCCTCCGACGACCACCTCGCAGGAATCGTCGTCCTTGGCCCTCTCGATGTAGCCGGATATCTTGTCGAAGGCCCTCTGGTCGATGACGGCGGTCATGAAGTTCGTGAAGTCCCGGGCATCGCCCATCTTGATCTTGGAGACCTCAGAGCACAGGTCGTCCCCTATCGCACCCCACACAGATGAGGGGATGTACGCCCTGCTGGCCGCGCTGCACTTCTGCCCCTGGTACTCGAACGAGCCTCTCAGGAGAGCCACCAACAGGCCCCGGTGGTCGCAGTCCGGATGGGCCACGACGAAGTCCTTGCCTCCGGTCTCGCCCACTATCCGAGGGTAGGACCTCAGGTCGGGCAGTGCCTTGGCGATCTCCTGCCAGAGCCCCTGGAAGGTCGATGTCGAGCCGGTGAAGTGCAATCCGGCGAAGTCCGGATTGGACAGGGCCGCTCCTGTGATCTCCGCTCCCGAGCCTGGGAGGAAGTTGATCACCCCCGGAGGCAGGCCCGCGTCCATCATCAGCTGCATCAGGACGTAGTTGGAGTGGTACGAGTTCCTGCTCGGCTTCCAGACGGAGGTGCAACCCACGATTGCGGGTGCGCTGGGCAGGTTGGCCGCTATGCTTGTGAAGTTGAATGGGGTGATTGAAAGTACGAAGCCCTCCAGCGGACGGATCTCCGTTGAGTTCTCGACGCCAGGGGGGGAGACCAGCGGCTGCAGGTCGTCATGGAAGCCCCGGGCGTAGTGGCAGTTGAACCTCCAGAAGTCGATCAGCTCGCAGGCCGAGTCTATCTCGGCCTGGAACGCGGTCTTCGACTGGTTCAGCATTGTCGATGCGTTCACTCGCATCCTCCAGTCCCCTGCCAGCAGGTCAGCGCACCTCTCGAACACCTCGCACCTCCCCTCGAGGCCGAGCGCGATCCATTCATCCTGGGCGCTAACTGCTGCTTCGCACGCTGCGTCCATCTCTGCCTTGCCTGCTAGGTGGACGTTTGCGAGTACGTGGCCATGGTCGTGGGGAACGACCTGGGTGACCGTGTTTCCGGTGAAGACGAGCTCCCCGTTGATCACACAGGGGATCTCTATGACCTCGGACAGTTGCCTGTCTATCTCGTTCTTCAGTTCGGTCCTCTCGGGGCTTCCCGGAGCATATCCCATGATGGGCTCGTTTACTGGTTGGCTCATGGGTCGAGTGGAAGACGAATCGTCTAACATAGTTTCGCAGGGGTGGTCTGGGCTACTCCCACTCCTTTGGCTGGCCCTTGTTCTCCTTCTTCCATTTCCTGTAGCAGGGCTTGCAGAGGGAAATCTTGCGAACCTTCCGGGAGATGCCGGAGGACCCCCAAACATCTACGGCCCTGTCGTAAGCCATCTTCCTGCCGCCTGCCTTCTTGTCCGCCCAGTTGCCGCACCCCTTGATGTCGCAGGGGACGTCACCGACGAACTCAGGCCTTTCCTCCTTGGCGGATCCGTCTTTACCGCCTGACGAGGCGAGCCTCCTCTTCTTCGCCCTGGACTTGAATCCCATTGGTACTGCGGCAATGGGGGCCGATTAGAAGGTTGCTTCGGACAACTCGATGTCGAAGGGGCCTCCGGAGCTGGCGATGGAGGCCAGTCGGTCCGGACCGACGCCGACGCTGACCACCGGGACCCCTGATATCTCCTCTATCCTGGTTAGGTATGCCCTGATCGAACTCGGTAGCGAGTCAATCCCACCGCCGTTCCTCGATTCCTCGGCGATCTGGATCCACTCTTCCTCCTCCATGGCCGGGAAGCCCGGATGGGACTCGTAGACTGGTTTGCACCTGCTTAGTTCCTCGGAGGAGGATGGCAGGTGCGAAATCACCTGGCCGTCTAGTTCGTACGAGGTGCATATCTTCAACTCGTCCAGTCCCCCCAGGACGTCCAGCTTGGTCACCACAAGGCCGGTGTAGCCATTGAGCCTCTGGCTCTCGTTCAATGCCACTGCGTCGAGCCAGCCCGTCCTACGAGGGCGGCCCGTGGTAGTCCCGAACTCGTGTCCGACGACGGACATCTGCTTGCCTGGCCCCTCTTCGAGGGAGAGTTCGGTCGGGAACGGCCCGTTCCCCACGCGTGTGGTGTAGGCCTTGGTGATTCCATAGCACTGTTCGATGTGACCTGGGTGTATGCCCGCACCGTGCGTCGCATTGGCCCTGCAAGTGATCGAGGAAGTTACGAATGGGTATGTCCCCTGGTCGATGTCCAGCATTGCCCCCTGGGCCCCCTCCAGTAGGACTTGCTCCCCCCTGGCAAGGGAAGCGTCGAGCATGGGGCCGGTCGCACGGATGGCGTTTGAGAACCTCTCTTGGATCCAGTTCAGTTCGGAGCCGAGTTGCTCGGGATCGATTCGATCAGCGACCCCGACTGTGGCGAGTTGGTCGTTCATCCTCCTTGCCATTTCGCCTATCTCCGAGTCTCGACCCAGCATGAGTCTGACATCCACGAATCTGAGGCCGACCCTCTCCGTCCTGTCCCTGTAAGCCGGCCCGATGCCCCTGCCGGTAGTTCCGACGACCTTGTCGGCCGAGTCGTATAGCCTGTGGAAAGGGAGGATGACAGCCGCCCTCTCGCTGATGAAGAGCCTCTCTCCCTCGGGTTGCTCCCCGGTGAGTTCTGCCCACTCCCTGAGCTCCCTGTCCAAGACCCAAGGGTCTACCACCATCCCGCAACCGAGCACCAGTTTGCATTCCCTGGAGGTGATTCCCGAAGGAAGGAGGTGCATCTTGAGGGTGGTCCCCCCAGCCACTATTGTGTGGCCAGCGTTATTGCCTCCTTGGAATCGAACAGCCCACTGGGAATTGGGTGCAAGCTGGTCTATGGCCTTGCCCTTACCCTCGTCTCCCCATTGGGCACCGAGCACGACGCTGGCTGGCACGTGACTAGTAACACGGCCAGAGGTGTTTGAATGCTTTGGAAGGGAGGCGTGGGAATAAGGAAGCGTGGGAAGCGATTATGAAGGCCGGGCAGGTCGCGCGACAACATGGCACAGAGGCATCCTGAGGCGGAAGCGAGGCTACTGATCAAGTGGATCTGCATGAACTGCTCCGCAACTCACCGAGCCCATGGTGGGATCAAGCCTCCTCGATCATGCAGGAAGTGTGGCTACAACAAACTAAGGAAGAAGGCTGCAGAACGCAGGTCGACGTGAGCATGAGCATCGGTTCTGCTGGACTCGAAGGATTCGCTCTCAGTTTGGGACTAATCCTCGCTATAGGGCCCCAAAATGCGTTCGTCATGAGGCAGGGGCTGAAGAGATCCCATGTTTTCGCCACATGCCTGGCTTGCTCCTTGGCTGACGTCAGCCTGATTGCCGCGGGAATTCTGGGAGTGGGCGCATTGGTCTCCAGCATAGAGGGCGCGGAGCCGCTGATTGCCATGGGGGCAGCAGCCTTCCTGGCTGGTTATGGGGTCCTGAGGGTCAAGTCGTCGATGAACCCCGAGGCGATTGATATCGATGGTGATGCCGAGGGGAGTTTGTCGGCCACCATGGCAGCACTTCTGGCGATAACCTTCCTGAACCCCCACGTCTACTTCGATACCCTGCTTCTGATCGGCGGGGCCTCTACTGGATTCATTGGCGACGAGAGGCTTGCCTTCGGGGTCGGTGCTGCATTGGCATCATTCGTTTTCTTCTTCTCTCTTGGTTACGGGGCGAAGAGGATGTCCAAGGTCCTGAACAGCCCGGAGGCATGGAGGGTCATCGACAGGGGCATAGCCGTAGTGATGTTCGTAATCGCAGGTGCCATAATCCAGCCGCATCTATGACATGATTTCGCCCAACGCCGACACCAGCGAATCGATGTCCTCGAGGCTGTTGTCGATGTGAGGAGACACACGTAGCAGACCGGATCTGCTGGTTACTAGGATGGAGTACTCCGATTGCAGGCGGTCTGCTACGTCGACGCTGCTGGTGCCGCTGGGAAGCCTCAGGCTGACTATTGCGCTCCTCTCCTCCTCGGACATGGGGGAGGATATCTCGACCTCCATTCCACTGATCCCTCTGACCAGTGAGTCGACGAGCTCCAAGTCATGCCTCCAGACCTCATCCATGCCGATCTCGACCAGTTCTTCGATGGCAGCAGCGAGTCCGAGGGCGGCCCCGAAGTGGATGGTGGTGTACTCGAACCTGCTCGCGTCCCCTGGAAGGACTAGCCTGTCTGCACGGAGGTCCCATAGGTCGGCGTTGCTCCTGAATCCCATCAGCCCGGGATTGAGGCCCCCCACCACCGCGGGCGAGATGTAACCGACGGCAGCGCCGTAAGTCCCCCTCAGCCACTTGTACCCGGATGAGACGATGGCGTCTGCCTTGGTGGAGTGCGCGTCTATGGGCACCATCCCCATCGACTGCGTCGCATCGACGACGAGTAGCGCCCCCACGGAGTGGGCTGCTTCGGAGAGTTTCTCGAGGTCGTACCTCTGGCCGTTGGAGAACTCAACGTGAGAGACCGTAACGACCGAGGTCCGCTCGTCGATCAGCGAAAGGATGTCGTTTGGGTCCGTGTACAGGGAGTCGTCGTGCTCGGCGAGTCGGATCTCCGCGCCATTGGACTCGCAGACCCTCGCCCATGGGTATACCGTGGAGGGGAAGGCGACTCTGCTGGAGACTACATTGGACCCCTCTGGAGGGGAAATCGCCCATGCGAGCGAGCAGAGTAGCTCGGTCGCGCTGGAGCCGACGCATACGTCACCTATCCCGCAGGAGAGGAGCTTCGAGGCCGCCTCCCTGAGGGGCATCATGCCCTCCTTCTCCGCCTCCCCGTCGAACTCCGCGGCCCCTCCCCTGGCCAGCGAATCGGCCCATTCGGAGGAAATGCGGTGGGCTGTCGGGGACGTCGTGGCGACGTTTGCGTAGGATAGGTTGGTCCATTGGGCCATGTCTAACATGTTGACTGAGGGGGTCTGGCTCTTCAATTCTCAGGAGCGGCTGACTTCGTTCAGCATCTCCTCGAGAGCAGTCTGGAGCTGGAGGCACAGTGGCCCGTAGTGCCCCGGCAGGTTGGGGTCGTTGAATACCTCATCGAGTATCGATGCGGTCATTCCGAGCCTGACGTCCATGTCCTTCCCTTCATTGAGGAGCCACTTGTCAACGGCGTCCTTCGTGGCCGACCTGATGTTGCGAGGCACCTGGTTGTCGTCTAGTTGCCCGAGGACCTGCGCAATCTGCTTGATGCGAGTATCGATATCTGACAAGGTCCCATCTCCGTGTCTTCCAACGTAGGCCCCTCCTTAAGCGCATCCCAAGTGAGCAGTTCACTTCCTTGCGATCCAAGATGACCATGGCATGTTCTCGCTGTTGGCCAGTCCGTGCCCGGTGCCCTCCGAGCCAAGTGCTATCATGCCCACTTCGGCGCCATCCTCCAAGCACTCCTCCAAGGCCCACATCATCGACTCCTCGAGGCCTCCCCCGTCAAGGATCCTCTCGGCGACCCTGAAGCTTAGCATGCCCCTCGTAATCGCCTCGCCGATTCCTGTCGCACCCACGCCGACTCCTCCTTGGACCCAGAATCCGCACCCCGGAAGCGGGACGTCCCCGACCCTACCGGGCGGCCTGTCGCTGCACCCACCGGTACTCGTCGCGCACGCGATGGACCCTGAGCGGTCCCTGGCTATCACCCCGACCGTGTCAGTGGCCTCCTTGAACGGGGGCCTGCCCTCTACGGGGGCCTTGGCGAAGCCCTTGGAATCCGCCCAGGCCCTCGCCCCTTCCCCGGTGAGGCCGTTTATCTCCTCGTCAAGCAGGTCAGCAGCGACCCTGATCGGATTGGGCGTGTCCTCCATTGCGATGACGAAGCCCATCCTCCCGTCCGAGACCTGTATTGAGGCGTCGAGGTGTACCGTGCCATCGGTCCTGAAGACCGAGCCCGTGCCGGCGTTGAATACCGGGTCGTCCTCCAGGACTACGCATGCCTCCACAGCGGCTTCGACGGCAGTTCCTCCGGACTCGAGTATCGCTGCGGCGATCGCCACTGCCCTCTCCACGTTTGCCAGCCTCTCAGGGCCTGCCCCCGCACCGCCATGTGCTACGACTGCGGGTATGGACAAATCAGGTACCTCCTGGCAGGGATTTTCCCCCCCCGGGCGATCGTAACCGGAGCTGCAGTAAAAGTGCTACTAGGAAGAATAGCCCGGAGACCCTGAAGCAAGTGTGGTAAGACCAGAGCCCCGTCCCCTCCACGGTGGATGACCAGATTACTGCCGAGAGGAATGGGCCGATGATACGTGCCAGCGCACCCAGGCCCTCCTGCGCCCCCATTATGGTCCCCAACTCGTATCCGCCATCCTTCGTGGCGAACGTCAGAAGCGAGCTCTGTGAGGGCATGAAAACGCCATTGCCTATCGCGAAGCCGGCGCAGGATCCGAAGATCAACCAGCTGGCCTCCGACGAAGCGTAGGGTATGCTTGAGATCCCGAGGCCGGTTAGCGCGGTCCCGACTATCATCATCCCCCTGAGGCTGAACCTCTTCGTTAGAGGCCTGATCAGACCCCCTTGGACGATGACCCCAAGCAGCCCTACGAATGCGAATGCCCAGCCGTTATCCCTCTCACTCCATCCTAGGCCGCCGCTATCGGGGTCCATCGATGTGAAGAGGATGAATGTCCCATGCATCATGGTGAAACCCACCAGGAACAGGAAGTTCACGTTGACCAAGGAGGAGATGGTTGGCATCCCCATCACCGAGGTGATCCTCGAGAAGGTCTCCCCGAGGTGGGTTATCGGTGACTTCTCGGACTCTGACCTGGACTCAGGGGGCAGGCTCTCGGGGAGCATGAAGACTGCGAGGATGAGGGCTATAGCGGACATGGCACTAGAGAAGATGCATGGCAGGAGGTACGGGTAGTCCATCCAGAACTGGCTGTCGAACGGGCCGCCGAAGCCGGTCGCTGGGTCTGATAGTACCCCTCCGATGAATGGCCCGATCATGAATCCGAGACCGAATGCCGCGCCCAGCATCCCCATCCTGCCGGCTACCTCTTCGTCCTCGCTGATATCCCCGATGTATGCCTTGGCGACTGCGATGTTGCCATTCCCAGCACCGGCTAGGAAGCGGGCAATGACTGCCATGGCTAGGCTGCCTGACAAGCCGAAGACGACGAAGAACAACGAGTTGGCAGCGAGGCCGAACATCAGCACTGGCCTCCTTCCCAAGCGGTCAGAAATAGCCCCGAGTATCGGGGTCGAGATGAACTGGGCGAGGGAGTAGGTTGCGATCACGATGCCGACCCAGAAGTCGCGGGAGCCGGTGTCGACAATCCCCTCTGCCGATGCCAGGTCCTGGACGAAGTATGTCAGGAAGGGAATTACCAGGGTGAGGCCGAGCATGTCCACTAGGACGACTAGGAACAGAATTCCCATTGGGGAGCGTTGTCTGGAAGGCATTGCTACCGGCACCGCTGCGAGGAGTGGCACTTCAAGAATTGGTTAGCGGTCAAGCGGATGGCTGCTTGTCTGTCCCAGTGGAGATTGTGTCGATCACCTGGGCTAGCCTCTCAACAAGGCTCACCTTCTCCTCCTTGCCTACCAATGCGTGCTCGAGAACCTCGTCGAGAGAGTCCACGGCCAGTATCTCAACCTGCGACTCGTACTTCTCGTCTATCAGGACGTCGTTCAGGTTCGACCTCGGGATGACGACTCGCTTGATCCCTGACTTCGCCGCTGCCTCTATCTTGGCCGAAACCCCGCCTATTGGGAGGACCTCGCCGCGGACGGTAAGGGAACCGGTCATTGCTAGGTTCTGGTCGATCGGCACGCCTTCGAATGCACTGATGATTGCCGTGGCCATGGTGATGGAGGCGCTGTCGCCATCCACGTTGTGAGTCCCCGGGAACTGCACGTGCAGATCGAAGTCCCTGATGTCCTTGCCAGTTAGCTTCTTCACCACAGCGCTGATGTTCGTGACGCTCTCCTTTGCCAGGTCCGAGAGGCCTCCGGTTGCGATTACCTGGCCCGACCTGCCCTGGGTGGGAGTGACCATGGCCTCTACGGGGAGGACCACTCCCGAGTAGTCTGACAGGCCGGTGTCGGCCCCCAGTACGGCTAGTCCGTTCACCCTGCCGACCCTCGTGCCCTCGTTCACTAGCATGGCGTACTCCGACTGCCTCTCCAGATACCTATCTGCCACCTGCTGCTCCAACGGCTTTGCGATTGCCCGTGCTCTGACGACGTGCTTGGAATGGGTGAGTGGGGATGATTCCTCGGCAGCCAAGTCACCTGCGATTCGGACAAGGCCCCCAAGTTCTCGGAGCCTGAGTGAAAGCTTGCCCCTCCTCCCGCTCCTCCTCTGTGCCTCCTTGAGGACTAGGGAGATAGCTTGCTTGTCGAAGTGGGGGATTGACTTTCCGGTGCCCTTGGCCATCTCGTTACCGACCTCCTGTGCGATGAATCGAATCAGCCTGCGCCTGTTCCTCTCCGTATCCTTCATGTCGGTATTGACGTAAACCTCGTATCCGTAACCCCTGATCCTGCTCCTCAATGCTGGGTGCATGTTCTGGATGCTGTCGAGGTTCCCGGCTGCGACCAATATGAAATCCGTCGGGACTGGCTCGGACTTCGTGAGGGCCCCCGATGACCTCTCCGAGCGCCCGCTGATGGAAAGCTCCCTCTCCTGCATGGCAACTAGAAGCGCTTGCTGCTCTTCCATCCTAAGCATCCTGATCTCATCGATGTAGAGCACGCCCTTGTTGGCCCTGTGGACCGCTCCGGGTTCCACACGCTCGTGAGCTGGGGTTGCGAGATCGGCACCGGACTGGAACGGGTCGTGCCTTACGTCCCCCAGTAGGGCACCTGCGAGGGTCCCGGTTGCATCGATGAATGGGGGCTCGTCGCTCCTCTCATGCTTGATCAGCAGCTTCGGTATGTTGGACTCATCGCCTGCAGTGAGCCTCGTCCTCAGGAAGAAGTAGCCGAACACCAGTATGAATGAGCCAAAGATGAATGTTAGGATCTCCCCTGAAGAGATGGTCGCAAGAAGTAGGGCTGCGCCGACGACAAGGGCGATGAAGAGGAGGGTCCTGTTGGTTCGCTCCCTCTGCTGCCTCACATGGGCCCTTCGCTCGGCGATGAGCCTGGATCCCCTGCCTGCTGGTACTGTGCGAACCTTCGGCTCGTTCTCGTCCTCGAGGTTTCTGTAGACCAAAATGTCCTCTAGTTGCTCAGGTGGGAGGAATTCCGTCATGGAGCGAGCGAGCATGGACTTGCCTGTGCCTGGTTCTCCGACCATGATCATGTGACGCCTCTGCTCGGAGGCCTTCCTGACGACGATCGAAGCTGCTTCCTGACCAATCACCTGATCGACCAGTTTTGGCGGGATAGGCACCTGCTCAGTGGACTCGATGTCCAAACCCTCGATCCACTCATCCACGGGAGTTTCGCATACTGGGTCGGAGTCATCGGAGACGCCGAAGGCAGAGCCTTCTTCCCAAGAGTCGAGCGGATCCTTTTCCGACTCCGGGGCTTCTGCGTCCGGCTCATCCTGTTCGGTCATGGCTATCCCTCGGGGACTTTCCTGCTAGTAGCACCTTCTTGAAGGTGCGTCTGCGCAGTCTGGGGTCATTCTGCCCTAGTTCTGCCTCTCTAGGTACTCCTCGCCGTAGTACTTCCATTGCTCCATGGTCCACCCAGATGGAAGGCCGCCCTCGGGCAGAGGGGGGTGAATTTCTTCCCGTTGCTCGAAGTCAACTGTCTCCTCCTGTTGCGGTTGGATAATGTTCTGAGGTGGCGAGTAGGGGGGTTTGGATTCCTCCACCCTGCTCCCTCCGATTGCTCCCGAGAAGTACAGCCCGGCCATCGTCCCTCCGCCGATGAAGACCATCAGGATGAGTATCCCGACAAGGATCTCCATGGATGAGAGGCTAGAGTCGTCACCGCCGGACTGCTGGTCCGCCTCCGCGTCATCTTCATCCTCCACTTCCGGGATATTGTCCTCGGGCACATTCATGGTTGGAACCAGTATGTCCATGTGCTCTGGAGTCAGCCTGTCCCATCCATCGGCATCTACCGCCTTCACGGACAGGGTCAGGTAGTCGCCTATTGAGAGTCCGGACCCTTCAGAAGAAATCACCTGGAATGGGCCAAGGCCATCGGATAACCCGGCTGAATGGCAGATTCCGACTATTCCGTTGCAAATAGACCACCGAACCTCGGAGTCGACCAGTTCTATATCCCCATCATACTCGATCGTCACTGTAGGATTGGACCCAATCGCGAGGTCCTCGATTTGGACCTCCAAGTCTCCTTGTTCGAAGTCAGTTTGCCATGATAGGGGCTTTGCGTCTAGTATGGTTACGACGAACTGCGATGAGCTCCAGTCCCCATGGCTGTCGATCAGGGTGAGTTTGACGTTGTGCTCACCCGGATCTTCCCACATCATGTTGAGGACGCCGTTGACGTGATCGAATTGGACTGAGCCCGGGACCGGGGTGTCGACGTCGACCCATATCTCCTCGTCTGGGTCATCGACGTCGGACATTAGGGGAAGGATTCCGATGGATGCCGACTCTCCCGCCTTCATGGTTAGTCCTTCGAGGCTGGAGATGTCTATCTCTGGGGCGTCGTTGACGTTTATCACGAAGAAGACGACGGAGGTCTGGGACGACTTTTCCCCGTCGTTTGCCATTACCACGACCTCTGCGACCCCGTTGTAGTCCTCGTTAGCGGTTATCGCAGTGATGGTTTGGTCCGAGATGGAAACGTGGATCAGGTCTTCGTTGCTGTTCGAAACGATGGAGAGGGATAGATCGGAAGCAGGGACTGGGTCGCCGTTTTCATCCGAGTCTGACAGGTATCCGGTGAGTATTGTGCTGGCGGACCCGCCTTCGAAGACTGCCTGCGTGGGTATGGGGGACCATCGAGGGGCTCCGTTCTCTATGACGTTGAACATGAGGAGGCCGTTGTTTACGTCCTCGCCATCGTCGATGGAGATTGATACCCCCTGGGGGATTGGGTTGCCCATTGAGTCGTCTAGGATTGAGTCGAAGAGGACGGTGATCTCGGAGGTGGCCGAGTTCCATCCCTTGAACTCGGGGTCTGAGCTGGTGATGGAGAGCATGGAAAGCGGGGTCTCGGCGTCCCTGACCAAGCCAACGAGGGAGATCGACTCCGTGGATCCGACCTTCACCGTGGGGGTGCCGACGAATCCGGCATCATTGCTGCTAAGGACCCTTGGTAGTGCGTTGCTTAGTTCGAATGCCTCGCTTGTGACGAGCCATTCGCTCTGTTGCCCTGCAGCATCCTCCCACATAACTCTGGTGTCATACTTGCCGGATTCTGCATTTGGGGGGGTCTGGATCGTATGTACGTAAACCGTATTTGCACCTGAGCCTTCCATTACCGGTTCGGATATCCAAGAGGACTCCCAGGAGTTCTCTCCCGACCTTGAGTACTCCATCAGAGGGGTCATTGAGTACATGTCGTCCACTAGGTCATTTGGCAGGGCGGACGACTCGAACTGGACCCTGTCCCCTCGTTCGAAGGTTGTTGAGCCGGTCGCTGCTGGTTGGGATGGGATTGGAGGCATGTCGTGCAATGCGACCTCGTCAACGTAATCGTTCGAAGAGTTGCGATCGCTGCCCATGTCGAACAGTTTGGCCCTGAATGTGGATACACCTGACGAGATTGCCTCTAGTTCCGAGGTATCGAAATCGATCTGGTGGAGGAAGGATCCTGCGACTCCAATGGTTCCGATTGTCTGCCCCCCGAGGTAGATCTCATCCGAGCCGCTGATGATGTAGATTCCGAGTTCCCCTCCCTCTTCGTATGGCTCGACCCCGTTGTTGGAGACTCTGGCTGAGATTTGCAGGATGTCCCCTGGCACGAATCCAGGCATCTGGTTTGTGTTCTCCACCTCGAATTCCAAGATTCCAACGTCGATCAATGGCCCCATATCCGGGTCTATCGCTGCCAGGAACTGGTTGTAGGAAGTGTGGGAGCCGTCCATTAGGGCTAATACTGGCCAGAAATTCTCCCACTGGGTGTTTCCCCCCCCGGCCCTAACCAGGCTTAGAGGTGCGACCCACGTGTGTGACTCCCAAGTCCCCTGCGTTAGGGTCAATTCCTGGAAGCCTGAGTCGTCTCCGTTCAGGAGCCATCCCCTCCAGTTGTGATGAGGTTTGATGCCATTGTCGTAGGAGTCGGCGCCGACCTTCTCGGTCACAGCCCCATAGACGAAGACATCGACCGAAGATTCGGAGCCGACGTATATTGCTTCCAGTGTGATTGAGACCTCATCGGTGCTAGAGTTGAGTGACATCGACAGTTCCAGCTGGAAGTCGTCGGTGGATGCGTCCATGCAACCTCCGTTTGTGAAGTCGCTGTCGTAGTAGTTTGTCCCCGCCGCACCAACCTTGTAGCATGATCCCGATTGCTGGTCTGCGAAAGAGAATGTGGGGTATCCAGATGATGCCTGCATTACATGGGTCTGACGATTGATCGGGCCGTCACTGGGCCATCCTCCGCTACTAGACTCGAAGAATGAGACGAATGTGAAGTCCTCTGGATTGGAAGTCTTCAGGTTGTCTAGTGATGGGGAGGCACTGCTCATACAAGGTCCGCACCAATGCGCGCCAACGTACTCCCCGAAGACACTGTGACCGGGACTAGATGCATACCATGGTACGGACTCCTGCTCAAGCTCAATCCTCTGGAAATCCTCCTTATCGGGAACATCAATCACGTAAGAAAGGGGTGCGGCTGCGAGCAGTATGCATACCCAGAACGAGGGTTGGAGGAGTAGTCTGACGACTGATGCCATCGATTTTTCAGAAGGTATGGCCAGTATAATCATTCTCCTCGCCCTTTAGGGCGAAATCATTGGTTGTCGATTGAATGACTTGAAACGTCTGCCTCAACCCGTCGNAATGGGGCGATAGCATCGGAGAATGGGTTGCACTTAGAGAGGATGACGGNAGGGCCTACCTCGTCCATAGGGTTCCTGGGGAAGTGAAGGTNAAGGGGCTGGGGAGGTTCGATGCCGAGAAGATGCTGGAAGGGTATGACGTGGGAGACCGGATCACAGTGGGACAGAAGTCACTGTCGATAGTAAATCCAAGGCTACCCGAGGCCAGGAGGAACATGTCACGAAGGGCTCAGGTCATCGGGGCCAAGGACGCAGGCTTTCTGGTTTCATGGATGGGGATAGGAGTGGGTTCCAAGGTGCTCGAGGGAGGGCATGGTTCAGGGGGGCTTGCTATGCACCTAGCTAGTGTGCTAGGTGGCTCTGGGACCCTGATATCGGTCGAGAATAGGACTGAGCATGCTGAGGTCGGCTCTTCGAACATGGAGAGGCTGGAGCAGATCCTTCCTGAATTCCCTGACTGGCACCTTATCGAAGGGGATCTTTCAGACGCAGGTGGTTTGGCATCTGGAATATGTGACGACCTGGATGCGGCGATTATCGACGTGGCAGAGCCTTGGACGGTGCTCTCTGAAATTGTTCCACTCCTTCGAATTGGGGGTCGTCTGGCATGCTACTGCCCTACCACTTCACAGTTGGAGAAATCATGGGATGAGGCCGAGAGACTGGGTCTTGTCGTGGAATGGAGCGGGGAGATGGTCGAGAGGAGATGGACCAAGGCGAGCAAAGGTGGGGTTAGGCCCGGGAATCAGCCGATGGGGCACACTGCTTTCCTCCTGATTTCAGCCAAGATAGCAAGCGAAGAGGAATGAATGTCACTCAAAACCTTTCAAAGGCACTGACCGTCACGTGACCTCGTGAGAGACAGTTCAAACTGGGAGCCAACATCGTATCGAACGCATACCATCGGCCAGGTTGTCGGGGACGGGGAGTCCTTGGTTGGTTCAGAGGTCACAATAGCTGGTTATGCCGAGACAGTCAGGGGCAGGGGTGCGATATGCTTCCTCATGCTCCGGGATGGTACTGGTCGGATCCAGGCATTCCTCAAGAGAGACAACATGGACGAGGAGCTATTCGAGGCGATCCAGTCCGCAACCAGAGAGTCGACAATCCAAGTTACTGGGGTGGTCGCAAAGAAGCGCCCCCCCAAGGTGGCGGATGGAGATCCTGTGCCCCCTGCCGAGTTCGAGGTTAGTGTTGGGTCTGGGGCAATATTGGCCGAGGCTGAGACGCCATTGCCAGTTGGGGTAACTGACGAGGTCAACGTGGGCCTCGATGTGCGGCTAGACAACAGGCACCTGGACCTAAGGAGGGCACACGTCAATGCAATGTTCCAACTCAGGAGCAAGGTCCTCCAGTATGGCAGGGAGCACTTGATTATGGAGGGATTCCAAGAAATCAACTCTCCTAAGATCATTGCCGCAGCCGCAGAAGGGGGGACCAACCTGTTCCCCATGAAGTACTTCGAGACGGATGCATACCTCTCACAGAGCCCCCAACTGTACAAGCAACTCGCGGTTCTCGGCGGATTGGAGAGGGTCTTCGAGATCGGCCCGGCATTCCGAGCCGAGAAGCACGACACCTACAGGCATCTGAACGAGTTCGTCTCATTCGACATCGAAGGAGCATGGATGGATGACGAGGACGTAATGGGAGTCCAAGAAAGGATGATCCACCACATCTGGAGCGAGGTTGCAGAGAAAGACATGTCATTGATTGGAGTCGTAAACGAGTACAGAGAATCCCAAGGAAAGGAGCCGGTAACTGTAGAAGTGCCGGAGTTGCCATTTCCACGCATCCCATATTGCGAGGCAATAGAGATAGTGAAGTCAGGAGGGGGAGAAATCCAGTGGGGCGAGGACATAGAAAGCCATCATTGCGACATCATCGCAGCCCAGTACCCGGGCTTCCACTTCATCCCTCGATGGCCCATGTCGATGAAGCCATTCTACATCCACCACAAGCAAGGAGAGGATGGTTCTGAGGGAGGCCAGTTGAGTCGTGGATTCGACCTGAACTTCGGTCGGGACGAGATGACCAGCGGAGGTGCAAGGGAGCACAGGGTCGAGGTCTTGGAGCAGAATCTCAGGGACGTAGGTCTGGACCCGGCCGATTTCACATTCTATACCGACGGATTCCGATATGGGGCCCCTCCACATGCTGGTTGGGGACTTGGGGTTGCTAGGCTTTTGATGGTGCTAACCGGTGCAGGCAACGTGAGAGAAGTGGTACTCTTCCCCAGGGACAGAAGTCGAGTCACCCCCTGAGTTGCGATTTAGTAAAATAACAGGGGTAGCGCCCCGGCCCCATGGCAAGGAATTGGAATGATATCTGGAGATGGGCGCACATTCTTTTTTCGCTCCCTGTGATTGTCTACTTCGCAGCGATATCGAACTTTGATTATGAATGGTCAGAAGATGTCCATTCCATGGTCGCCGACTACTTCATCTGGCTCCTGATGTGGACCGGGATTGCCAAATGGCAACTGCCCAGATACAAGAAATGGAAGAGGAAGAGGGCGAAGAAAGCCGCATCTAATGATTAGCAGCATTTATCCATGCACACCCCCATGAGCAATCGATGAAGGAAGAGCCGGGGCAGACAGTCGTCGAAACCTTGGGTGGACAAGACCTGAACCTAGACGGTTCCGTGATCAACCTCGCGATCGTGGGCAGCAGCAGGTTCTACGACTTCGAGATCTTCGAGTCGGCTTTGGAAGAGTGGATCTCGGAGAACACGTATCCCGACCTAATCATCGTCGGCGGGGCCAGTGGGGTGGACTACATGGCCGAGAGGTGGACGGACAACAACCTGATTCCGATAGCCGTCTTCTCCGAGGAGTGGGGCGACCCACTCAGGAGCCTGATAGACAGGAACAGGGGAGAGGCCCCGAACTCTCTGACCGAGAAGATACTCGCAGCGGCCACCCACATCCTAGCAATGCCATCACCGACGAGTAAGTGGACGAGGATAGTTATCGACAGGGCAGAGTCAATAGGAATACCAACGACTGTCGTGGAAGTCGAATAATAGGCCTAAGCCTTTGTACCGATCAAGACAAGCGTTCCGGACCAGTCTTCCCTGGGGCATACTTGTAGAGCCTCGACATCCCTGAACCCAGCACTCTCCAAGCCATCTCGCCACTCCCCCATTGATAGCGTGGCCATGGGGACCCCTAGTGAATCAGGCCAGTATATACTACTCTCGTTCTCAAGGTAGTGGTCCAGCCCGAAAACGACAGACCCCCCACTTGAGAGCCAATCGTCATGCAGGGTTCCGAAGAATTGCAACGGCTCATCCAAGTAATAGATGAACTCCATACTCAGAATCAGGTCCACATTTTCCTCTGGCCTCCATCCCGGGAGATTTCCTACGAAGTAATCCCCTCCTGGGTCGATTGACCTGGCCTTTCTGACCATCTGTTCCGAACCGTCTACCCCAGAGCTGCGATAGCATCCTGGCAGCCTAGCTAGCCTCCTAGCTGCCCATCCATTACCACAGCCGACGTCTATTGCTGAGAATTTCTCTGGCACCCTGTTGATCACAGAATCGATCATCTGCTCGACGCTTGGCGAATGTCCAGACTCCATTCCCTCGTCCTTCCCGAGTCTGGCCCACTCGCCAAAAAGTGTTACAGCCGATTGTCTAGGCATGCCTTCCTGCGAGAGTATTCGTTTATCACGAATTGGTCTTGTTGAATGCCAGAGAAGCTAGGATGCCCGCCGTCAAATGGGGTGCGAAATGCAACCACGACTGTGCAATACCCAACTTTCCTACAGTGATCAGGGAAATAGTGACAGCCGGGTTGAACGATGCCATGGAAACATCTCCCACTGAAATGGCTCCCGCGAACACCACTGATGCGATTGCAACCCCGTAGTATTGGTTTCCAGATGTTGCTTCAGAGGTCGCGACATTGAGGATCACGTAAACCAGTGCGAAGGTGAAAAGAAACTCTGCCAGTAGTACTTCGTGGATTTCACTGTTCAGGAGTAACGAGGTCGTTTCGAGAGAGCCGCGGGAATGCTCCCCCGTGTGGGTAAAGCCGGACAAAAGTGCCCCAAATACACCAGCAATTGATTGAGTCGCGATGTACGGTAGAACATCTGCTTTCTCGCAGGATCCTCGAATCCAGACCCCTATAGTTACCGCTGGATTGAAGTGGGCACCTGAGATATATCCCAAACTGTAAATCATGGCCATTAGGATCGCGGCTATCGCGAATCCGGGATGGAAATCGCCCGATGAGCCCCAAACCGCGGTTAGGCAGATCGTATAGGTCAGGAATAGCGTCCCAACGAATTCAGCAATCAGTTTCTGTTGGAGTGTGTACTCTGTCATTGATTATCCTTTCAAAACTCACCCCATGAAGATTCTTGTTGCCCGTAGTCAGTCATGTCGTATGCACGAACCCCTCGTCATACTCCGGAGGGAAGGCAATCCACCTGATCAGTAGGAAATTGATGTATCCAAAAACACAGGTATTCACGAACCATGCTAGCGTGTGGTGCAAGAGGAAAACCTCGACCATCAGATAATGGAATGATGTCGTCACCACAAGTTGTCCCGAATATGTCCAGAAGGCCCTATTCATACTCCAGATGTAGGAAAATGTGGAGTGGAACGTGAACCTGTAATGCATGTAGTGGGCTTCTACATTTCCTATCGCGCATGAAACCGCCCAAGCTACCACTGCTGTGTGGGTTGGCCAAATTTGAACCCAATAGAGAGTCTCGTAAAGCACCAAGGCGAAGGCAGAGTTGAAGACCCCGACAATATTGAATCTTAGAAATTCATTGAGCATGACCCTGAAGGTCCAACCCACGTCCTCGATCCTCTCGCGCATCCGCCACATTGACTTCTGTGTAATCACATCGGTGTCTGCATAAAGTAGTGTGGAGTTCCTGCCTTCATTCGAAGGCCCATTCCCCGCTGCGCATCACAGGTGTCCTCTGACCGTCCTCTGAGATTCCGTCTATGTCAAGCTCGGCAGAGCCTATCATCCAGTCCACGTGGATGTTCGATGAGTTCCCTCCTGCTTCGGCCACCGCGTCCTTGTCATTCCCGATGTCGCCCTTGAAGCACTTTGAGTAGCATTGCCCGAGTGCGATGTGACAGGAAGCGTTCTCGTCGTAGAGAGTGTTGTAGAAAAGCAGGCCAGATTCGCTGATAGGGGATGAGTGCGGCACCAGAGCTACCTCTCCGAGTCTGCTCGCGCCCTCGTCCGTTTCTATCAGCTCCAGGAACACAGCCTCCCCGACTTCCGCACTCGCCTCTACTATCTTCCCCCCCTCGAATCGAACCTCTATCCCGTCTATTACGGTCCCCATGTGGACCAGGGGCTTGGATGCCCTGACGGTGCCCTCTGCTCTATGGGCGTGAGGTGTCGTGAAGACCTCCTCTGTCGGGATGTTTGGGGTGCAGGAAATCCCGTTCAAGGAAGTGCTCGCCCCACCCTTCCACTCATGCCCATCAGCCAGCCCAAGGGTGAAGTCGGTCCCTGGGGCCTTGTAGTGCAGGGAGTGGAAGTTCTTCTCGTTGAGCCAGTCTTGCCTCTCTGTGAGCGTCATCTGGTGATCTGCCCAGGCGGATATCGGGTCGTCGCAATCGATCCTTGATATCGAGAAGATGGCCTTGGCTAGGGATGCGACGGCGTCGGCCTCGCTCATGCCTGGGAAGACCTGCTTGGCCCATGCTCTGCCTGGGTATGAGACGATGTTCCAATTCGTGGAGAAGTTGGTTATCGGCTCCATCGCCGGCTTAGCCGCGAGTGAAGTCGCCTTGGCTGCCCTTGCCACCCTGGCTGGGTCCTGACCTGCCAGTAGCAGTGGGTTCGCCGCGGAGACCGCGAGTCTGGCCGTGTTGTCATTGAAGGCAGCCCCCATCGCCTCGAACATCCAGCCCGGAGCCCTGTCTAGGCTCTCGTCAGATGCGTTCTCGAACCGTGCCAGTGTCAGTTGGTCGTCCGAGAGGAGCGTCGTTACCACGCCCGCCCCGTTCCTGTATGCCTCGGCCGCCAGCCTTCTGACAAGGGGGAGAGCCTCGACTGGTGCGGAGATAATCAGGTCCTGTTCTGGTTGTAGGTTGAGGCCGACTCGGATGGATACCTCTGCGAGGCGATCGAGCATGGTGGCATCGAAGGGCAGGTCTTCGTCAGGGAGTATTGTCATGGCCGATACCCGGAAAAGGGCCCTATTAACCCTTCAACTCGACACTTCTGTTTTCAGAACACGCCAGAGTGCTGTTGCATCCTGGCGTACCACCCGGATACCACACTGTGGCTCTCGACGATGTCGAACCCGTTGAGGTCCTGCATCGACCTAAGGATTCCGAAGTTAGCGAAGTCGGCACCGTTCGGCTCTTCGTCCCCAAAGAAGTCCCCCTGGATACCCTCTGACATTATGTCCAGTTGGTGTTGGAGGTTCTCTCGGGGAGGTAGGTCGAACATCTTGGCCCTGCTCTTTCCCACCATTCGCATGATTAGCCCGCCCAGCCACTTGTTAATCAGGCGGCTTCCGAAGGAGAATTTGTCAACCCTGGTGACGTAGTCAAGTGCTTGTACTGATGTCCTATAAGAAGTGTAAATTACAGCCACTATAGACTTCCCCAGTACGCTGTTAGAGAAATCCATCCACCTATCCTGCTCAGGGTCCTCTCCCATACGCGGGAATGAGCCTGGACCATTGGAGTCTATGTAGTGGAGGATGTGGTTGGAGTCGTTCACCTGCGTCCCATCCAAGTCGACGAAAACTGGGACCTTTCCCCATTCAGACCACTTGAGTTGCGTCTTGAAGGTGGGGTCGACCTCGACCTTCGAATACTCCATCCCTCGTGAGCCAAGCAGAGCCTTGACCTTGAAGCAGAAGGGGCAGGTCTCGAAGCAGTACATGGTAGGGAGGTCGTCGACAACCCTCTCCGGGACCTTGGTTTCCTGAATGCCAGAGGTGGCCTTCTTCTCCTCTTCTTCACTTGTCATGGCAGTTGGCAGTTACTTTCCCTTGTGAAACCATCGAGGCGAAGATATCGACACTCGAAGAGAAAGTAATGAGTGGCGGAGATGTTTTTGGGCCCCTGTCGGGAGCTCCGTGGGTATCACGGAGCACCCGTCAGGGGTTATGTTCGGCCTGTGCCGATCTGCCTCTGAGTCCTAAGAACTTCAGAAGTCGCTTGCGCGAACGGTCTTTCGGCCGTTTGCCTGGGCTCTTGACACTGCGTCGGACACAGCGGACTCAGCTAGAGCGTTCATTGCGCCCATAGCGTCTCCACCGGTGTTGCAGCCGTGTGCCTTGAAGGCCTCCTTGACCCTGCTAGCTACGACCATTCCGGAATCGGAGCTTCCGCTTCCGACGTCGTGAGCGCGGATCGTCTTGCGGCCATTAGAGCCGCATCGAGCCACTGCTGATGCAACTGCAGCCTCTACTGCTGCGTTTAGAGCGCCTGCGGCGTCTCCAGCGGTGTTGCACCCGCCAGCCTTTATTGCTTCCTTCATCTTGCTGTTGTATACCATTGACATAGCGTGCCGGCGAGCCAAGGCCCCATTTTGAAGGTTGGGGAGGCGACAAATTGCATCAGAGGGTAGATTTGAGGGCATTTGACCGAAAATGAAGGGTATCAATGACCCCTCCGAAGTTCAGTAACATGAGTAAACCGAAGTTCGCTTACCTGCTCCTGAAGGAGCACCCATACGGCAGGGAAATGCTCATGCAGATGCTCTCAGAGGGATTCGTTCCGGAGCTGATTATCGAGGAGGACTCGGCGATCGCTGACGAGGAGAGGGAGAAGTTCCTGAAGAGGATCGAGGGGAACCCGATTGCGCCCCCCATCCAGAAGCAGGCCGCAGAACATGGGGTAAGTGTCATCTCCGTACCAATTCACAAGTCACCCGAGGTCATGCCCCACTTGGAAGGGATGGACCTGGACCTAATCGTCTTCGGAGGGACTCGAATCATCCGAGGCGAGATTCTCGATTTCCCTTCCGAGGGGGTGGTTAACTCCCATCCAGGGCTTCTCCCAGAATGCCGTGGTTCTGCTTCTCCGGCGTGGTCCGTCTACCACGACATACCAATCGGCTCCTCCACTCACTTCTGTGACAATGGCATCGATACAGGAGAACTCCTGATGAGGAGGGAAATTCAGGTGAAGAGGGGTGCGACATACGAAGACCTCTGCTACCAAACCCTCGTACTCGCCGGGGTGCTAATGAAGGAGGCTTTGATGGCCTACGAGGAAGGCAGATGGTCCGAAATCAGGAGACCACAGGGAAAAGGCGAGCACCCGACCTTCCGAAATGCCCCGGAAGAAGTGCTCGAAGTCGTCCGACAGAAACTTAGGGACCAGACTTATGCGCACTACTCGGACTAGGTGATTTGATGGGGACGGATCTTGCAGGTGCAGATTTTCCTTTCGCAGAGGGAGTACTGGAGGGTAGGACCGCCCTAGTATGCGGCTCATCGAAGGGAATAGGTCGTTCATGTGCCCTAATGCTGGCAAGGGCAGGAGCCAATGTCATAGCATGTGCTAGAACGGTAGCTGACCTAGATTCCCTGATCGAGGAGATGCATGGCGGAGGCCACAGGGCAATCGAGTTGGATCTGGAGGACATAGATTCGGTCAAAGAGGTGGTTTCTGGTTTGGGTGCAGTGCACATCCTAGTGAATAACTCGGGAGGGCCACCTGGCGGGCCGCTCCTAGAAAACGATCTGGATGACTTCGAAGGGCCCTTCAGGAGGCACCTACACGCATCGCACACAATCACCAAGGCACTGGTCCCGGAGATGGAATCCGAGGGAACAGGTCGGATAGTGAACATAATCTCAACCTCGGTAAGGGAGCCAATAGACAACATCGGACTCTCCAACACGCTGAGGGGGGCAATGGCATCGTGGGCCAAGTCGCTCTCGAGGGAGCTTCCCCCCTGCATCACCATCAACAACATCCTTCCAGGGTTCACGGACACGGACAGGCTTGGATCACTGGCCGAGTCGATTTCCCAGAGAACCGGCAAGTCGGTGGATGACGTCCAGGACGGGTGGATGGGGAGCGTCCCAATACAACGTCTAATCGACCCCATGGAAACCGCAGCCGCAGTCACTTGGCTCTGCCTACCCAGCAGCAGTGGCGTCCGTGGAATAAGCCTGGCAGTGGATGGCGGTCGAATGCGCTCGATTTAGAGGGGTCCGATGGAGTTCGACATTTTCTTCTCTATTTCCCAGACCCCGGATACCTCTGGGTTCAAGCCATCTGAGGGCGAGATGTTCGCGAACTTCTTCGACCAAGTAGTCCTTGCAGACGAATTGGGTTTCGGAGTCGGTTGGGTGGCCCAGGCCCACCTCTCAACGGAGGTTCAGAAGTCGAATAAGAGCCCGGTTGTCCCCCACTACCCAGGTGAGGTCGGGCTGTGCACCGACTTCTTCCAAGTCGCACGTGAGATGTTCTCCAGAACGAAGAGGATGGACGTAGGTAGCGCTGTGATGTCCATCCTTGCTTCCGGAGGGCCAATTGCCCAAGCTGAGAGGGTCGGATCATTCCTCGCGCTACACGGTATGGACCCTGAGGAAGAGAGGAAGCTCCACATCGGCTTCTCAGCAGGACGCTTCGAGTTCATGGCCAGACCATACGGCATCGTCCCCCGTGATGCGGTCGAGGAGGCGGCGTGGCCCGCCCTTCGGGGGCAGATTTTCTCCGAGGCGTCGGAGATCTTCCTAAGACTGCTGAATGGAGAGGTCGTGTCGAGCGAATCGGTCCCAGCGACCACCCTCAAACGAGAGAACTTCAGGACGGACGAGGACTGGGAAGAGGTTCAGAGAGTAGCGGTTCGGCAACATGGTCTCGAAACCCCTCCAGAATCGATCGAGATAGGCAACAGGTACGTCTTCGAGGACATCAAGACCATCCCCCAAGACTGGCGCAGAGACCTGCTTAACCTGGTAATCGGGAGCCATGACCCGAACCTCCAAGAGAAGGTGAACAGGTTCAGGCCGGTTCAGGTATTCAACCTCAGCATCACGCCCCCGCATGTCATAGAGGACACCCACGAGCGCATGAGTAGGGGCTACCACAAGGACGGGGGGGACTGGAGCAGGAGGATGATGCCTCGGACGGTAATGGTGTTCGTAAACGACGAGGAAGGCCTGACGAGGGAACAGCAGGACGAGGCTGCCATGGAAGAGGCGCGTTCAGCACTTTCGACATACTGGAGTGCCTTGGAGGGCACAATCGAACCGGGCAAGATCGATCGGGCCACGGACAATGCGGTGATCGGTAGCGTCCAAAGCGTCAGCGAGCAGATCTCACAGAGATTCGATCCCGAGGACAGGCTGATGTGCTGGTTCGACTTCTTCAATCACGACAGCGAGAGGGTGATGAGGGACATGACGGCATTCATGACCAAGGTCGCACCCGGGGTCAATGGGGGATAATGGATGGGAGACGAAGCGAGTAGGAGGCCATCGAGCGTTTCCCCGGGCAGGCCTGGCTCCTCAGTCTACCCCACCAACCCATTGGGCGAGAAACACGAGGGAATCGCTACCGGTCGAGACGTGGAGTGGGAGCCCCTGGTTGACTTCCGCAGACTGGATGTGTCGGAGAACACGATCCACGGAGCAATCTCATGGTCGCATGGGACCGAGATAGTGCACTCCTTCGGAGGCAACGTACTGGTCTACGGGCGTTCGATGATGAAGCCCCTGATCATGAAGACTTTCGCAGACGTACTCGAGGCTGATGGCCTGACTTGGGAGCAGAAGGCGATAGCCTGTTCCTCCCACAACGGCGACACGGAGCACGTGGCTGCAGCCCAGTCGCTCCTAACCGAATCCGAGTGGGGGCTGATGCAGTGTCCGCTCGACGTGCCGCTGATACAGTTCGGGAGGCAGGTGAGGCGCCCTCGGAGGTGGTTCCACACCTGCTCCGGGGAGCACGCGGCCATGCTCAAGGCACTGAGGATTATGGGCATCAACCGTGCCGGTTACTCGCTTCCCAACTCTCCTTGGTTCCCGATGTTCATAGACGTCCTCAGAGACATAATGGGGAAGCCGGACTGGGAGCCCCAGAGGGTCGCCAAGGATGGCTGCGGGCTACCGACGGTATCCAACACCGTGGACGAGCTGGCGTTGATGTTCTCAGGACTCGTCAGGGAGAAGGACAAGGACTGGATCTGGGAGTCGATGAACAGGCACCCTGACCTGATCGGGGGTTTCAACAGACTGGACTCTACCTGCCTGAAGGCGGGCGAGGGGAAACTAATCGCAAAGGAGGGAGCAGATGGCCTCCTCGGGCTGGCAATCGAGCACGAGGACTGGCGGAAGGCCTGGGCATCGTGATCAAGATAGCTCATGGGTGGAACTCTCAGGCCACTTGGTACGTCGCTAGGGCGGTACTAGG
>PBNI01000003.1 GCA_002723045.1 Methanobacteriota archaeon
ATTCGGCGACGGCAAGAAGATGATGAATGAATTGAATTCCTCTATCAAGGAGTTATGAGGTCTACCTCCCCCAACCGTTATTTGACATCGACTGCGAGGAAGGATTAGTGATATCATGCGTGTGAGCGTCAGTCGCGCCTTCGTATGCCTTATCGTAGTCGCTGCAGTATCAATCCCTGCTCTTGGAATGAGTAATGGTCCCGGCGCTTACAATTCAAACGATGAGTTGACTGTAAAGTATGGTTGCTCCTGCCATAACAATGGGGCTCCATCAGATAGAGCAGTTGTAATGGTTACGGGCGTTCCCTTGATGTACGAGACATCTGAGAGTTACGAACTCACTATCAGGGTAGCTGATTCTCTGACACTTTCGGGCGGTGAAGGAAACACACAAGCAGGATTCTTGATCTCTTCTGACTCCATTGGAAACTTCACTTGGCAAGACGACCAAGAGATTCGATACGCAGAGGGCCGTTCTGATGATGTTTCACACTCTGATACGGATCTTGATGGATCATGGGAATTGACATGGACCGCTCCCCAAGATGACTTAGGAGTAGTACAGTTTTGGGTAGCCGGAAATTCTGTAGACGGAGGCGGAATACCCGATGAGATGGATTACTGGAACGTCCTCTCTTTCTCAGTCAACCCTCCTGGTACTATTACGACAGAAGAGAGCGGATCAACTTTGGAAACCCGGACCATCTCTGTTGGTACCTATGACTCTCTATTCCTGCTAGAAGTCTCCGAAGAGCAACTTGAGAAGGAACGTCAGGATGCAATATCCCAAAGGGTATTCTCTCAAGGTAATCTGTTCTACTGGACTAGCCTAACTGCACTTATTGTCGGGGCTGTCGTTCAGAAGGAGATTCTCGAACGCAAATATGGTGATGGTCCCGAATTCCTAGCTAGCGAACTGGCTTATCCCCAGGGATTCCGTAGAGCGTTCGGCTGCTTGCTATCCTTCTACCTGGGAGTCAGCTGGGCTAGTTCCGATACCCCAATCGTTTTCCAAGGTGTGGACTTCACAGACTTCGCCACCGGTACAGCGTTATTCGTTAGTGCATGGGCAGCTTATGGCGTATATAGAACGGTTCTTGCAGCGAGAACATTGCCTGAAGCGAAGGATGTATTGTGACTCGCGAATTCGCCAACATCTTCCCAAACTGGGATATTCAAGAACACCTGAGGGAACTGAATATTATATCCCGTAAAATTTCATTTGCATTGATTATAATGTGTGTTTTCTGGTCCTTCTCAATAGATAATATGATCACTCACTGGCTAGGCATATTGCCGTTGGAAACTGGGCCCAACAATGAGAACATGTCAATCTATGGGCCTTTCGAATGGCTACAGTTAAGGTGGGCCGCCGTGATTCTTCTAGCATTGTTGTCATTGCTGCCATTGATTTCCATACAATCTTACTCATTCGCTAGCCCGGGACTATATCCAACGGAGCGTAATTGGCTAGTATCGGTACTAATCCTTACGACAACTATCATCCCAATCGTCATTTTCCTAATATGGCATGAAGGCATCCCCATCCTGTTTGAGTTATCAGAAGCATCTGGTAGACCCGATGGAGTACTCGTTCGATACGATGCCTACTCTATCTTCTCAATAGGTATGGCAATTTCTTGGGTACTTGTGGTCTGGTCAATGACAACCATTTCGCTCTCTCTAACTAGAATATTTGGTATGATAAACAACGGTCAAACCAGATTCAGGAAGCGCTTACTAGCAATTTCATCAGGTGTAATAATTCTAACTTTGCCGATTGAGTTTGATGGATTGAAGATTATTATTGGAATAATTTCCGCCATATTAGCCGATTTCGTTTCAGGCACCATGCCAGTTAGAATCATCAGTTAAATTTGCAATAAATTTGACTCAAGAGCTAACACATGAGCATTGATTTGAAAGCATTAGTTACCGGCCAGTAGGTGTGAACAAAATCGCACCAGGCACTATTTTCCGACTTCTTTCTGTGTCAATGCTATTGATCGCATCATCGTTTGTATACCTAAATTCTGAATCTATTAATGATGCCATATCATCATCGGTAGAAACAAGAGATGGTAATGAAAGCTCATTGGTTGGACTTGCGGATGAAGAATTCTGGCCTGTACTAAGAGTCAGCTTCCCCGCCAAGCCTTTTCCTAACTCACTACTAGGTGGCCTGTTTGAAGGCAATTACTCTGCCGAACAATACATCTCCGAGATGAGCGGAGGCGATTCTAAATTGAAGACGACTATAGTGGGGGAGACATGGGCATCGCCATACTTGGAGTCTCACTGGGGAACAGACTCTGTGTCCGAGAGAGACACTGGATCGGACTCGGGCGGAGTTAGAGAATTAGCAAGAGAGGCGATAATCAGTACATTTCAGAACCAGGACATCTCTCAGTGGGATCTTGATGGTGATTTCATTGTTGACAGGCTACTAATTCTTCACTCTGGACAGGCACAAGAAGAGGGGGGGCCATCTACAAGCATTTGGAGCCACTTCTCCGCATTTTACGATCCTGTTGTGGTGGGCGAGTATACATTCGAACACTACACCATGGCTTCAGTACATGGGGGCCTCGGCGTATTAGTTCACGAGATGCTGCATCAGATGGGGGCCGTAGATTTGTATGATGTTCATAGCGATGCACCCACGAGAAACTGGCACGGACTAGGTGACTGGGACATAATGGCCAGTGGAAATTGGATAGAAGATGGTTCTAGGCCAACGCTGCCTTCATCATCGACTCTCGATCTAATTGGTGCCATAGATCCAATTCAGCCTAGTTTAACCTCTGATGGAAACTTCTCCCTAGAGCCATTATCTCATGGGGGTAATCCACTAAAGATTGAGATAGCTCCACAAGAGTATGTCTGGATCACACTCAGGTCGAATACTGGTTTCGACATGGGTTTGCCTGGGCACGGCATTCTAGTCGAGCAGCAGGATCTAAATTTCGGAGACGTATCTTCCAACCTAGTGAATACCGATCCGATAAAACCATGGGTTAAGATTGTTGAAGCAGACGGAGATGATGCTTTATTGAGGGCCAGAGACTATGGATCAGCAGGTGATGTGTTTGATGTTGGCGATAGATTTGGCCATACCGGACAGAAGATTTGGGACAATCACGGGAGGCTTGTCCAATGGACAGCCACTGTCATAGATATCAGTGATAGTTTTGCAACTATCGAGTTCGATTTCATTGGTGATGCTAACTCTACAGTAACCGTGCCCAGAAATCCTATAGTGGTGCTTAGTGATGAGCCGATTGTTGTGGATATTTACAGTATTGATGAATGTAAAGTCGTAGTTGATATTTCTTCGACAGGCGATGTCGCAATCCCTCCTCACGATGGCAACTCGACAAGAATTAAATTAATCGAAATAACAAACTCTTCATCGAACAAAGGGACGATTGAAGGCAATATTGGATGCAAGGACCGACCAAAGAACACAGTTTCTATTGATTGGATCGTCGTAAACCATAGACTATCCACTGATAATATCGTAGCAACCGTACCTTGGGACTCAGACTCGACTATTGCCCTTTATCCAGAATCACTAGGCTCTGGCCCCAGGACATACAGCATCACGATCGAAGGTGCCGCTGGAAGAATTGCTGAACCATTAACCAACGGACTGTTCTATCCCGGAGATCCAATCGAATTGAGAATAGCTCCTGACGGTCTTCTGGAGCCGAGGATGATTGCAAAGGGAGAACTTGTCATTTTAGACTCCGATAACATCGAGCAAAGAATCCCTTTCCAATTAACTGCGGAAGGAGATCTCCCGTTCGGCCCATTAAACTGGCTGGCAATTCCCTCCAATGCAATTTCAACAGTTCTCATCTTGATGGCATTATCGCTGGCAACTGGTAACAGGCAGAACAAGAAAATTAGTGCCTGATAGGATTACTCCATCTTGAATCGGAGGGTGGTCTGGATATTTGCAGGTATCTCCAATCGTTTTCACCTTCCTTTATTGGGTAAAGCCAATCCTTGTTTACGCCAGAAGCTAACCTCGATGAGAGACAAGCCTCCGCCCAGTTCTTTGGATTGTCTGATGATGGGTCTACTACTAACCAAGGAGCGTGTCCTTCCCCTACATCTGCGGGGTAGCATCTCCACTTTGTCCCGTACTTGAAACCAGACCTAGTGTTCAAACCTCTTTTCCAAAGATCAAGAATTATACTAGACGATACCGACATATTCTCTGTTGCATCGTTCGTAACGGATTGTACGACCATGTATTCGATATTTTCGAGCTGTCTGCCGCCGTGTAGTGGCAATCCAATTGCTTCGTATTCCCAATCATCGCCGTCAATAATGAATACTCCATCTTCTCCCAGATCAACGGATTTCAGATTCGATATTCTTTGAAACTCATTGAAGTCTGGTGGGCGAAGTACTCCTGTTGGATTCGACTCAGATATACGATAAGTGACTACAGACTTTTCCTCATCCACGACAAGAACCTCAGATATCCTATCCTTCGAATATACCTCATTTGACCACTGAAGTAACGATTCCAATGAATGGGCCCGATCGGATTTCCCACTCAATAATTCACTCGAATTGAACCAAATAACTTCTGAGTCAGGCTTATCTCTAGCGGGATGCTTATCTGACGACCACCTTATCCCCCATGAATTACAATTATCTATGCCCAATTTAGAGAAGTTATGGTTGAGTACAACTTTGTTACCAGGAACTCTTAATGCTTCTAAAATCGCATATTCTTGTATAAGTGCCGGGTCATTCAGGAGTCTCTCATTCACCCATTCCAACATGGCGCTATCATCTGGAATCAAAGGAAAGCCAACTCCTCTGTGATTCCTTGAGAATATGACTTCAATGTCAGTAAGGGCCAATCCACCTCCATCGATAAGTGTCCCAATAGCAGATTTCTCCCATAATCTACTATACGCTGGACCATCGAAAACCCACCATTTCCCCGTCCACTCCATGTACGATCGTGGACGCTACCAAATTAGACGCTATCCCCAAATATCATCCGTGTGACCTTCGTGGAATCATCGTGACCGATGCTACCGACGAAAGAAGACAGGAAAGCCTCAAGACTCTGCGGAATCTTTTGAAAACAATAGATGGCCAAAAAGTGACACTTATTGGTGACACAATGCTCGATAGATATCACCACGGTTTTGCAAATAATCTGAACTCGACAGCCCCAGTACCTGTTCTGAAGATTACCCATTCGGAGGAATCACCGGGTGCTTCTGCACATATAGCCATAGGACTCACTTCATTTGGAATGAAAGTCTCATTCTATACTGCTTTAGGGGATGATGCGGAGGGGGAGGCAATAATTACCTCACTCAATGAATTCAATATTTCAACGGATAACGTGAGCATTATTCCATCCAGGGAGACTCTCACTAAGATTCGATTCTTCGGGAGTAGAGAGAGCCTCCTCGAAAGGGGGCAAATACTTCTTCAGGCAGATAGAGGTACCAACGAGCCCGTAGATGAAGAGATTGCTTCTGAGCTCGCTTCTTCTGCAATAGAAGATTTAGAGGACAGTTGTGCTTTGGTAATTTCTGACTATGACAAGGGAGTCGTTACTACAGAAGAATCACTCAACCTAATTTCCAAGGCAAATAACATTGGTATTCCAGTGATAGTAGATCCGAAATTAACAGGCCTTGAAAAGAGCCGGGGCGCATCAGTAGTGATTTTTGAGAAGAGGGGCATGTCACTTTTAGCTCGCAGAATCGGATCAGACATAGAGGAAGCTGCCCAGAAAATGTTGATTGAGTATTCATGGGAAGGAATTCTTGTACTTGGTGGAATAAACGGTGTTCAATTGTACCAGCGTGATTCCGTATCTATGCTGATACCATGCATGGCACCTGCTGCTGAACAGCAAATCGGAATGCATGATGCTGCCGCAACATCACTTGCGGCAGCTCTTGGTTCGGGTCTTTCTCTCTATGATGCTGCATTACTAGCATCTGCATCATGCGAATGCGTCCTGTCAGCTAGTACAGCAAAGGAGTACATTGATCGAGATACACTAGGACTATGGCTTGATGAGCTTTCGTGGCAGATGAGAATATCTGATAGATAGAATCATGATTACATGGGATTGAATAGTGTTGGTTCAACGCGAACAATATGAGAGTCGTGTTAGCTTCTCGCAATCGGGGCCCCGTCATCTTAGTAATTCTATTATTTTATTCGAATATACCAGTTTTTAATTCACAGGCGGAGACTGACTTCCATGCTACACTTAGCATTGATATCGAACATGGAACTGTCATTGATGATGAATTCACATTCAAGGCTTTAGTGATTGATGAATTGGAACCCCATTCGGCAAGTTGGGAGTTGCTTGACTCCACTTCAACGAGACACTACGTTTCGGTATCTGAATTCGATCAAGGCGTTACTTCTGGCCCGTTGACGGAATGGACATTTGATATCGACATCTTCCCTGAAACAGTAGGCTCATGCTCATGTATCCTAACTGTCAGCGTAATTGATTCAAATGGCGTCACTGTTTTAGAGTCTGCAAGCATTTTCATTCTATCCCTAGGGGGTACCGGAGAGGAATTTTCACCTACCCTGCATATACGTGAAATTGGAATGGATTATTGGCATAGCAAATCATATACCCTTGAGGCACTATCTTCAACTATAGATGGCAATATGCCAGCATTCTCCACCATAATAAGTAGTTCAAGCACAATTAAGTGCACTTATGAGGGGCTTGAGGGTGAAGAATCGCATTACGCGGTTAATTACAACTCGACTCTGCACCCTAGTCTTTCCGATATTTCTTGGGACGGCGATACTCTAACTTTCGAAATCGATCTGATTGATTTTGATGATGGATGGCATGACATTATTATATTCGCCCAATCCGAAATTGAAGACTCTACTTACTCACATGATTGTATCAGTATTATGATCGATAACACCCCTCCTACAGTAATTGTGAATATTCCTGAAGAGCTGACCGAAGGTACGGACACGGTATACTTCGACGCATCTTCCACTTTCGACGAATACTGGGGAATACAAGGACTGACATACACCTGGTCAATAAACGAGATTGGAGGCTCAGGTGAAGAAATAAATCAGGTTTTCAGTGGGCCCGATTACCGATCGATAGGACTTAATCTCGTAAATTCGGGAGTTTGCTTCATTTCACTATCTGTATCTGATAAAGCAGGGAATATGGGACTCTCAACTACAACACTCGAAATTATCAACATGGCTCCAACAGCACGCTTAACCATTAATGGACAGGATTATTTCGATAATGATCAGATTACTATGTCACCAGACTCCTCTATTCTTGTTGATGCATCGTCATCTACAGATACTTCGAACGATATAGATGGACTCAGATATGTTTGGAGAGTTGACAATATTCCGACCTATGAAGGGCCTTCTAGATCTATATCGTGGCCCGATGGAGTGAATGACGGTAGTTTCGTCTTGTCGATTGAAGTAATTGACGACGACTCTGAGTCATCTATGATCTCAATTATCGTAGTAGATAGTGGCGGATCGGGTAGTCCTCCTCTTTCGATACTAATTCTGATTATTTCTGGTGGTTTCCTGTCATATTCTATATTTAGACGATCTAGATCAGATGATTCAGAAATACCCAAGTGGAACTAATCTTGAAAAGACCAAAAGGCAGTAATTACAGGGATTTGTATGAGTTTACCATTCAATAGAGAAGAGTACCTGAGCCGCCAGGAATTAGTATTCTCTAAATTGCCCAAGTCGAGCTTAGCAATCATACCAACAAATGATCGGAAAATAAGATCCAATGACGTTGCATACCCATTTAGGGCTAATTCATACATGCTGTATCTTTGTGGTTGGGAAGAAGATGAAGGTACATTACTAGCAACAAATTCATCTGGAAAATGGGTGACAACACTGTTCGTACCTGAAAGGGATACAACAAAGGAAATATGGGAAGGGGTACGTATTGGTGTTGATGGTGCTAAGTCATGGCCAGTTGATCATACGGATACATTGCAAAGTCTTGATTCAAGCATCAAAGATTTAATTTCGGATGTAAGTAGAATTTTCACAATACCTGGTGCATCCTCCTCATTAGACATATTGATAGATGGGAATACTGAAACCGAAGATTTGCGCACATATATCGATCCAATAAGGAGGATAAAGTCGGCAAATGAAATCGAATATATGCAAGAGGCAGCATCCATTGCATCCTCAGCCCATGAGAAGGCAATGCGCAATTCTCGACCTGGCATAGGTGAATGGGAGATTCAGTCTGAGGTAGAAGGTCACTTCATGTCTTCACTCAGCCAATGGAGCTTCCCCTCAATAGTAGGAGGGGGAGATAACGCAACTGTACTTCATTACAAGAATAACAACCAGGTGATAAAATCCGGTGATCTTGTCCTAGTCGATGCAGGATGTGAAGTCAGTGGATATGCATCAGATATTACTCGCACCTGGCCAGTGAATGGGAAGTTCTCTCAACCTCAGAGGGAAATTTACGAACTTGTTCTAAGAGCAGAACTAGCAGGAATAGAGGCTTGTCAACCTGGAATGCCATGGGTTTCCATGCATGAGGCAGTTTGTGAGATTATAGCTGAGGGACTGATAGAACTTGGAGTACTAAAGTGCACTACTGAAGAAGCATTGGGCAGAGTCGAAGGAAAACCTGGTGTTTTCGAAGGCCAAATTCGAAATTTCTTCATGCACGGTACTGGGCACTTTCTAGGATTGGACGTGCATGACGTCGGTGGGGGCCGCCAGGGCGACCCAAACTCCTCGTTCTTACTAGAGCCAGGGATGGTTTTGACAATTGAACCGGGCCTATACTTTGGATCCTGGAGAAATGACATATTAATCCCAGAAAGATACGCGGGTATAGGAATTAGAATAGAGGATGACGTTCTGGTAACAGAACAAGGGCCCTTAGTGCTATCATCATCATGTCCGAAGATGGTGGACGAAATTGAGCAAGTAGTAGGGAAGGGAATTCATGACTGATTGGAAAACAATTCTAGAGGGGCAGCTTGCTTCCGATCATCCTCTCCTAACCGTTGAAGAAGCTGAGAAAATATACCTCCAAGCACCCCTGAGCGAATTGATGTATGTCGCTTCAGAGAGGAGGAAGACGCAAGTCCCTGGGAATTTCGTTACTTTTATGATTGATAGAAATATCAATTACACCAATATTTGTACAATTAACTGTAATTTCTGCTCCTTCTACCGTTCACCCGGTCATGATGAAGGATATACCCAGACATTAGACCAGATCAGCGCTCGCATTGATGAGTTAGAGGTACTAGGCGGTTCGAGAATCCTAATGCAAGGGGGGGTTAACCCCTCACTAAACTTCGAATGGTATACTGAGTTACTATCAGCGCTCTCTAGTAGGCATCCTTCGATAGCTTTGGATTGCTTCTCGCCCATTGAGATTGAGGGCATAGCAGAAATCTCAGGCCTATCCACTATAGAGGTCCTATCGAGATTTCGCGAATCTGGTATGCACGGGCTTCCGGGAGGGGGTGCCGAAATGCTCGTTGATAGTGTAAGGAGTGGCATTTCACCTAGGAAGGGGTCCTCTGAGAATTGGATTAGGGTGATGGGAGAGGCGCAATCATTGGGCCTGACTACTTCTGCCACCAACGTATTCGGTTTCGGCGAGAGTATCAAAGATAGGGTAGAGCATATGAATAAGATCAGAACATTACAGGAGAGTTCATTATCAAAAGGCTACCTTGGATTCACATCATTCATTTCATGGCCAGTAATGCTCGAGAACAATGCTTTCGGAAAAATAGGGATTAGGAGGGGTGCTACAAACCTAGGTGCAGGCTCAGTGGAGTACCTCAGGCATGTTTCCGTATCCAGGCTGTTCATGAGTAACATTGACCACATTCAAGCTTCCTGGCCTACTATGGGTTTGAAAGTGGCACAAATCGCTTTGACGGGTGGTGCAGATGACATAGGGTCAACCATGATGGAAGAGAATGTAGTCTCGGCTTCTGGAACCACGAAGACAATGGCTACTATTGCCGAATTGAAGGAATCCATACTGAGTTGCGGCTTCAATCCGGCTAGAAGGGACTCTGACTACAATATCCTGGACAATGTAGAAGAGGCTGAGGTTCAATTACAGTTCTGATAGTTCTGCTCTACCGCTAATCACCGGAGCTCTGAGAATTTGTGTCGGCTCTTTGGATTGTGGCATGATTAATGGTAAAACCCAGAAAATCCTCCTGCCATTGGATTCAAGAAACTCCAAAACTACCTCCCAATGGATTGCGATAAGTGACGAATATACCGTACCTGGCCATTGATCTGATGGCATTTTTAGTGTGAATTGTTTTGAAGAATCTATGGTCTTAGTCCAATCGCCCTTTTCCATTATCCTAAGGGGCTCTAGAATAACTGATTTCTTCGATGATAGTTGCATTGGAATAGATTCGCCCACGCCAGTTCCAATCTCATCTCCAGAAGCCAGCCTTTTCTCGGGCAACTTCGTTGACATTCCTGGAGATGGCTGTCCACCTTCTTGCCTTTTCAGTGTCGCAAGTACCGAGCTCCTCTCTGGCATAGCTACGCCTACTTGAGCCCTAGATCGAATTAACTGCAGACCTATCACACTCTTTCGCACTTCGATATCTATTGAGCCTCTTTCAGCTTTTACGATTACTTCGGGCGCCTCATATGGGCTCTCTGTAATTTTCTTCTGCCTGTTGAAATCTCTGAAGTTTGCGATGGTTCTGAAAACAAGTGGTAAAATGAATAGTGGGAACGTGTAGAATAGCAACCTAGGATAGTCCAGAGGGCCAATGGAAATTGAGCCTGCGATAGTTTCATCGATTATTCCTTGCTCAACTAATCCGGGCTCTATAGCATGTAAAAACAAAGAGAGTATTAGCAATGTTACAGTAGGAATAATTAGCTTTCTAGAAATATTGTGGAGCCTATCTGGTCTAACATACCAGCCCAATCGGGTTTCAGTCAAGAAACGTGGAGGTGAATCTGTGATTTCGCACTCTAGCTCTAGCAGCTCAGCGTCCTCTTCTTCCCCCTCCCTCCACTGAACGAACCAGTCATCTTCTGAGCCAATGGTGAAGCTAGTCACACTCATGCTATAATTATCGATTGCAGCCTTAGAAATGGGGATGTCTCTAGGATTCATATGTTCCAATTCGAATGGAGGGTACCTGATGCTCTGTACGTACCTGTCCATGCTATCCCCATAATACGGCTTTGGCGGCCCTACCTGCAAGCCTTCGGAATTCAGGTACTTCCCTAAGCATCTTGATCCCTAGTGGTATCGGATTCTCTATGTCGCCGAATTCATTTATCAAATCAGTAACCTCTGGTCTGGCCCATACATCGAATATTCTCTCAAGCTCGATATCGCTCATTTCAGTCAAAAATGCATCCCTTAGTGCCCTCTTCTTCCTCTGGTTCCTAGCCATCTCCTTCAGTGATGAAGATATCGAATTCATGGTACCTCTGCTTAGTTCGTTATTCTCCATACATTTACTGAGCCTCGGCACTAGTAAGTCCACTTGTTGGAATCCAGGGCCTATGCCGCCCCCGGTTGTAGGTTTACATACACCTGCAGAGTCTCCGAAGAGTGCCACTCTCTCAATTAGTGGCTTTCTAATAATGCCACTGGGAACTGGACCACAAAATCTCGCTACTTCAGAACATAGCTCGAACCTGGAGTTGATTTGCTGATCTTGCAATAACCTGTCGAGATACTGCTCGCTGGATAAGCCATTCATCAACTCGGTCTTTGTCCATGTGCCTACTCTAGTAGTATCTCCAGTCGGTATCGCCCAGCTGAAGAATCCTGGTGAAATATTCTTTCCAGTGTACATATCTAACATTCCTGAATCCCCTTTATAGCCAGTAACTTCAATCTGGAAACCAATCATAGTTTCACGAGGATTTCCCATACGGAAATTTCTACGAACCCATGAGTGCGCTCCATCGGCACCACAAAGTAGCTTGCAGTGAACGGTTTCGTCACCGTTGGGGCCATCAATCTTTACTTGGACGAATTCTTGGTTTACTGTTGCTGAATACGGCTTTGATGATAGGAGAAGCTCTGTTCCGGAAGCGATTGATTGGATAACAACTGCTTCATCGAAGAGCTTTCTGCAGACTGAGAATGTACGTGGAACGCTAGGATCACCTATCGTTACTCTTGTGCCTGTTGGACTGTGGATGTTAGCACCCCAAATTGTAGTTAGAATTGTATCCTCCAAACCTATCGTCTTCATTGATGCGGGGTTCACCAAACCTGCACATTGGAATGGCCTTCCAAGCTGGTCATGTTCCTCTATCAGGAGTACGCTGTTTCCATGTTCGTTGAACCTTCGTGAAAGATAGCCGCCAATGGGACCTGCACCAACCACAACAACATCGAACTCACGGACCATGTGATCACCCATACACTACTATTTTTTGCTTCTTCGCTTGGAATTTATTGTTTTCTTAAGATTTCCAATCAGAATGCTTGCATCTGATTTGGTGATAGCCTCGATTGATTCTGTTCTCACGGCCTCAAGAGCTTGCTCAATTGGCATCTCTAGTTTTTCGACCATCGAAATTATTGCAGATACCTGCCTTTCTGTTGCAGGACTATTTCTGTCCATATTTAGTAGACTATCAATCAATTGACTGGCACTGCCATCCTTGCCACCAGTAAGTTCTGATAGATCCGTTAATCCCATTTCGGCCAGAATACCTTTCAACTCGAGACCTAATCTATCTGAGACTCTGATGATTAGTGCTATCTGTTTTTCACTTGGTGCGATATTTGCCTTTGTTTCTTCGCTGATTTCATCAAGAATACCCTTGACATCGTCTCCAGATAGTTGTTTGACTGATTTATTTTGTAATATCTCCGATACTTCGTCCTCGGACATATTTGCAAGTATTCTTTCAAGATATTCTATCTGCTTCAGTGTAGGCTTCTGCTTTCTCTTTTCCAGTGCAAGTAGGTGGACTTTACGAAATAGTTGTTCAAACTCGTTCCACTTTGAGTGGGCTTCGGATAAGCCTTCTTCTATCGAGTCCAAATCCGACTCCATAATTGCGGTAAAGTCTGCGGAGAATATTTCCCCATCTGGTTGGTTGTAATGTGGGGCAACGTCTAACCAAAGGGTTCTGCCGTTTTTTGTCGGAATCAATGAGCTCCCATCTTTTTCGACATATCGTTTCAATTCGAGATTTTTGACCATTGAAACATATGTGGATGGGCGACCAATACCACTTTTCTTCATTTCTTGTATAATCGAACTTTCGGTGAATCTTCTTGGTGGTTTTGTGAAATCCACAGTCATTTCAGCCTTAGAATCAATATCCCACGATTCTCCCATAGAAAACCCAACTGCTGGTGGTTTTGAAGGAACTTCACCCATGGACCAGGAAAATACATTTTCCCATCCGTCGTGTGTCCTCCACGAGGCGGTTCCAGTAATTGGCACCTCCACTCCTTCACATGAAAATTTCATAGTTCTCCTTTCTCTTACAGAATTGGACATTTGGCTGGCTGCAAACCTTGACCATATCAGTTGATACAATTTCTTCTCATCGGTATCCTTGCCTGCATTCTCGATCGAAGGATCACTGGGCCTAATTGCTTCGTGAGCATCCTGAACATTGCTGTTCTTCTTCCCCGACTCACCTACTCCTTGACCCAGATATTTTTCTCCAAGTTTACCAGAGATATGATTTCTGATACTCTCTCTGGCCTTTAGATTAGTTCTAGTTGAGTCGGTGCGAATGTAGGTTATGTGCCCCCCATTGTATAGGGATGAAGCGACTCCACTGGTCTTTGATATTGACCATCCAAGAGTAGAGTTTGCAGTTTGAAGCATAGTATCAGTTGTGAAGGGTGGTTTTGGTCTTCGATTAACAGTACCCTCCTTAGCTTCTGACAGAATCAATTTTTCTGAGGAGTTTATCATTTCAACCGTTTGTTCGGCTAATTGGGTATTTGAGGTCCTATTTGGGTGATGTTTCCCATCATCATCGAACCATGCATCTGGATCCTCCGATTCGTGGAATCTAACATTCATCTCAATCCCATTAGATGGCACCGAAACTGAATGATACTCTTTGGGTACGTGGTTATCTCTCTCCAACTCCTTTTCTACAATGAAACCAAGTGTAGGAGTCTGTACCCTTCCCATTGATTTCAATTTCCATGATTTACAGAATTTAGAGCATCTCCATCCAACTAATCTGTCTATCAGCCTCCTAACTATGGCTGCATTTACGAGATCCATGTCTACATCTCGAGGTTCGGAAATTGCAGACATTACTGCTTCCTTCGTAATCTCGTTGAATGAGATTCTCTGTATCGAGTCGAAATCTGAAAGAATTTCCTTGAGCCTCCATGCGATAAATTCCCCCTCTCTGTCTGGATCGGTGGCGATAAATATCTCGTTCACCGAAGATTTGGATGCTTTGTTGATTATTGAGGATAGTTTCCTCTCCGCCTTTTCATCTGTCCAACTCCATGGTGGATTGGGCAACTCTCCATCCTTATAGGCCCACATTGCTTTGTTGTTAACGGGCAAATCCTGGACATGGCCATTGCAGGCATCTACAATCCACCCCTTTCCGAGGTACTTTTTGATAGTCTTAGCCTTTGCACCCGATTCAAGGATTACAAGTTTCATATTATCCCTCGGGATTTGTTCGGCCGTAACAAGCCCTGTATAAACTAGGTGGAGTATGGNGGCCTTCTACGCACGCGCACGCGCGAGCGCGCGCGAAACCGAAGTTGTTNAACAAAGGNGAAAATCTCTGAGTTTGAAACCTAACGATTGAAGAATAGATGCGTATGGCGTNAATGATGGGAATAGCGTGGAGTGTTTTGGGAAGCCCTGCACTGAGGCTCATTGACTCCGAGACTGCTCATTCGATTTCTATGAGAGTAATGAAAAGTTTTGGTGAAACTAGTGNCGGACAGAATATGCTGAACGCCCTTTACAGGCCTCCGGAAGTTCCAATAGAAGTCTTTGGAAAGATGTTCCACCACCCCCTAGGTTTAGCAGCCGGTTTCGATAAAGGTGCAGAGGCGCTCATGGCTTGGTCAGCTATGGGATTCTCATGGACAGAGTACGGTGGAGTTACCAGATATCCTCAGGATGGAAATCCAAAGCCTCGAATGTTTCGTGCCAATCGGCATAGAGCGCTAGTGAATAAGATGGGTTTCAACAATCCCGGTGCTTCGGAAATTCGGAAGAGGTTGATTTCACGTAAATCCGAAGATAAATGGCCGAAGACACCGGTTGCTGCTAACATTGGTAGATCGAAGAAGGTTCCAAATGACCATGCNGCTGACGATTACGCCTCTACTCTGGATATACTATGGGATCACGCAGACATGTTCGTACTCAATATCTCTTCACCCAATACTCCTGGTCTTAGAGATCTTCAAGGTCAAGAGCATCTATCTTCGATTCTAAGATCATGCAACAAGGTCAGGGAAATGAAGAGTTCCCACAAGCCCATTTTGTTGAAGATTTCTCCAGATAATNGTGATGATGATATATTGGAAACCGTTTCTCTATGTACAACATCTGGTGTTGATGGCATAGTTGCTACAAATACGACGATAAAGAGGCCAGCACCACTATCCACTCAGTCTAGAAAGGCTTTCTCAAGCGACGGGGGGTTGTCTGGACGCCCCTTGAATTCACGCTCTCTTGAAGTGATAAATTTGGTCTATGGAGAAACTCAAGGTAAAATTCCTATTGTCGGAGTGGGCGGTATCGAATCCAAGGAAACTGCATGGGAGGCTATAATTTCTGGATCATCGCTGATTCAACTTTACTCGGCATTNGTATTCAATGGCCCTACAGTGGTGTCCAGTATAGTTAGAGGAATAAAGAGTAGAGTTAGAGAGTCTGGCTTTTCTTCCTTATCTGAAGCAGTCGGATACAAACACATTTAGAGATTAGCCTCTAGAATACGACGTGCAACTAACTAGGCTATCCCGTCTGCTGATTGTTTTCGGAACATCGATAGCAATATTTGCCCTAATGATGGTGACCGTGGACCCCCAGGTCCAGTACAGTGTTGACGAGGTAATGAGTGAACCTGAGAGATTCGAAGGAGAAAATATCTTCGTTCGCGGAATAGTATTGCCAGGAACAATGGATTATGATGAGCTCGTGTTTACTTTGCAAGGAAGCACAGAGACGCTGGTTGTCGATTTCAACGACTCTCCTATTCCAGATGGCTTTGACGAGGGCAGGACTATTGCTGTTAGAGGGCTTCTGCATTCAGAATATTCCTCCGATGGAAAACNGATNTGGGTAATCGAGTCCTTTGAGATTCAAACAGGCTGCCCGTCAAAGTATGAAGCTTGATTGACTGGACATATTCATACGTGTCGTCATAGCGGGATAATTGGGCTAGAGGGGGAGTTGACGTGCTCTATTTTTCACAAATCGTNGATAATGGTGACTCGAAGTCCGAGGGCGGCGCAAACGAGCCTTTGGGATTACACCAGNTGACTGCGATGTCTCGCCCCCAAGAGATCCAGGTTGGCGTTAGCGGAATCCGGAGGGATTCTGCAAGCGTCTCACGCCCGGGAACCAGGTCAGGCGCGGAAGCGAGCAGCCCGACCGGGGATGCTGGATGCCTTGGGACTTCGGGACGGAGAAGGCTGGTGCTGCACTCTCACTGATGACGAGCGTCCACCGAGGACACGCCCACTACTCAGGTATTCCGGGTAATCCGCCCATTTTGCATACAATTTCGAAATGTATTCTATTTACAGGCTGAACTGAAAGCCTCTGACCCCTTTGCAATAGAGGCATTCCCTCAAGATCTCCATTGGATCTAAGTTCAGGCAAGCCTACTGAGGTCATTTCTGATACAGGTTCAATATCTACCATGACCCACCTAGGATTTTCTACCGAAGCCTTTGGATCGTAGTATTTTGATTCTGGCTCTTGGGCTGTATGGTCGGGATACGCCTCCTTGCAAACCTTAGCTACTCCAGCAACATGCGGGGGTTTGCAGTTTGAGTGGTAGAACAGTACCATGTCACCAACAACCATATCGTCACGCATGATGTTCCTAGCCTGATAGTTCCTTACTCCGTCCCAATGTGTGGAGCCATCGGAAACCAGTTGTTCCCAAGGATAGACGTGGGGTTCGCTCTTCATCAGCCAGTAGTTTACCATGAGCGTCCTAGTCAGAACATAGCAATAAATTTGATTCACCAGGCTTCGTCTGTTTGAGAGTAGGATATTCTTGACTCTAAGGCATCTATGTTTGTGTTTTGCGATTGCGTGTGCAAACCAGCCGTCTTCACCATTGCTGTCGTACCGCCTGTAAGGCCCAAATTGGAAGTTACCATGAAAGAGTAAATCGCTGGTAGTAACAGAAGAGCAGAGAGAGCAGCCACAATAAGGAGGACAATAATGACTGTAACGAAGGGGCCTATTGCGGGGATGTCTATTCCAAAAGCACATGTCATGCCCATGGCAGTTACTGTTGTAGCCTCGAACAGGCTCATTCCGGTACTTGAGCATGCAGTGCGAATTCCATCCAATGTTCCGCCCATCTCCTTGACCCTATTTGCAATGTGTATGGAGAAGTCTATACCCACACCAACAAGGATTGACCCGATCATCACTGTCACAAGTGATAGTGATAGGCCCCACGCATCCATTACTAACCACTGCATGGCTACGGTGAATCCTACTGGGATTGTGGTAAGGAAAGCGTATCTAATATCTCTGAAAACCAGAGCGAGGGTGATTATCGTGAATCCCAGTGCGAATGCCAGAGAGGTCCATTGTGAGTCTACTATCAAATTATTTACTTCTATCGTTATTGAAGCAACACCGATTAGTGAGTCGCCCAATACGTTGATTGGATTTTCAGAGTCTCCAGCAGCCTTTGCCCAGTTGTTAATCTGCTCTGTAGTTATTGCAGTACTCTTGACATCCATGAATGGCATATCTATGTATATCAGAGAACGCTGATAATCTGGNGAAATGAATAGCTCCCTCATTTCTTCTGTCATACTATTGTAGAACACATAGAGTAGGAAATTCTGAGCCTGCCTACCNCCATCATCCTCCTGGGCATCAAGTGTATCCAAAATAGTCCAGAAGGAGACATTTCCTGATTGGTCTCTGTCGAAGATTAGCTCTGCAATCTCCTTGATAGGCTCTGGAAGGGGNGTATCTTCTATGAAATCGTTAATTGGGGTACCAGATACATTGACGCCCACAGCNATCGCCTTCATCAGGAAGACTATCGAGACCGCAGTAGCATTCTCAACATCATTGCATCTAGACTCGAGATTCTCTATGCCCTCAAGATTGGCGTATGGATGTTCTGCGGTGATTGACCCTAGNCCGATCTCAGGCTCAGCCTTGATGTTTGCATCAACAAGTAAGAACCCAGGTTGACCTGCTTCAAACTCATCCGAGTATACACCCATCTTCTGTACCGCTTCCACTTCACTGGGTGCCATTTCTAGGAGGTCGATGTTCTCCTCTACGTTTTGCCTGTTGTAACCAGCAGAGATGACCATCAATGCAATGAATAGGGCAAGTGTGATTCGAGACCACTTGACTGGCATGTTGACTGCAGCAACGAAAACCTTCGGAGGGGGATGTGAGGGCTTTTTGAGATCTAGAAGTATTGTAAGATTGGGGACCATTATCATGGTGAGGATGTACACTACTACAATGCCCGCGGCCAACGCCCATCCAACAGTCTGAATGGGCTTCATTGGAGCAAATGTTAGAGAGATGAATCCAATAATCGTGGTCATAGCAGAGAGGAATACCGCGCGTCCTGTAGATTGNAGAGCTGCAGACATCTTCTCTTGGGGGGTTCCCTTAGATTCTGCGTATCTATTCGTAATATGCAGTCCATAGGAAACTCCCAATGAGAGTACGATCGGACCTACTAGTATTACTGTCATNGTTACTTCATAATCGGTAAGACCGATTAGCCCCAAGGTTACCCAGACTGCGCAAAGTGTGGGCAATCCAGATATTATGACAACCTTAACACCTTGGACAAATCGAATTCTCCCTGTCTGTAGTAAATCGCAATGGAAGAGGAACAGCATCGCTGCTACAATTACAACACCTACTGGAAAAACTTGCCAGAATAATTTGAATGACTCTTCAGTGACTGCGTTGGTAAGTGGTGCAGGACCGGTTAGAGTCATCCTAAGGCATAATGATCCATGGTTGGGTCCACACCCTTCTGAACCAGGAGTGCCCCAATTATTTTCCACTGCAATTTTATCAATAGTGCCTTGGGTTTCTGAGACGATATCGCCAACTGTCTTGTTACCTGTATCATCAGATATTCCTATGATTATTACGGCTCGACTCCAACCGTATGCGGTCTTGATTTCATTACCTGAGCCTATATTCCTTACCAGCTTGTTAAGAGCATTCTGAGGCATCTCCTGTAGTATTTGATCTACCCTCTGTTGTTCATCTGGAATTGCGTAATTGCCAATAAGATCGCTTTGCGAGTCTATTGTCTCATTTATCTCATCTGAGAGCTGCTGATTTCCAGTTGCCTCGGCAAGGCCTGAGAAGAAGGCCTTTACGACGCGGCCCCCGCTTGAGTTTACTTCCTTGATTACGGTAGAGATGGAAAGTACGTATTCGACGTCGTCTTCTTCGCCCTTGTCGTTCCTAACATAGTTGATGGATCGCTCAACGTTGTCTATCTGCTCTAGGATGTTAATCTGTCCGTTTGACCCACACTCGACGCATGTAACGTTGTAATCGTAAGACTCGACATAAATGACCATCACATTGGTAGTCCAATCATTCTCAACTTGTGCGATCAGGTTCTTTACACTAAGTGGATCTGAATCCGTTGGAAGGTATACCTCCAAGTCTCCATTCACGTTTAGTGCGGGCTCTTCCTTGCAGTAGCTTGGGTTATCGAAACCATCTCTACAGTCTAATACACCTGAATGAGGCAAAAGTGATACTGTGAATGCCAGTGAGACCAGGACCGCCATAACAGGAAACATGGTTAGGAAACTGGAACCCTCATGATCTCTGACCTTCCTGCGTATTTGGTTGGGGATTCGTGACAACGATGGTATTAGCTGGAAATCCTTTGGAACTATGTTGGAAAATCTTTCCTTGGCGCCTGACAAAAAGCGGCCAATGTGGTTCTGAGAATCTTCCCTAGCCATGTCCCTCCCGCCATGACGTGAAACGGCATACCTTCAACCCCTCGGCAAAGATGATTGTCTCAAATACGTTTTACAACTGCACGGCAATGGTCAATAACACGACTCTCTGCCAATTATTNGGTGGGGTTCNTGGGACAGCCTAAGATTTCAGATAAGCGGTGGAGTGTTGACCTCGAGAAAAGAATTCAAGCAGACCACTACGATGAAGAGGNTTATCGAAAAAGATATGCATTCAACAAAGAAACAGATAAGGAGATCTTCGTTATTGATACCCCTCCTCCATATCCTAGTGGAACATGGCACATTGGAGCTGTTGCCCAGTACAGCATGATCGACGTTATTGCGAGGAGTCAGAGGCTACTGGGTAAAGAAGTGAAGTTCCCTTGGGGTGTGGATCGGAATGGCATCAATATCGAATTCACCGTAGAAAAGAAGACGGGGAGGAAGATGAGGACTTATGATAGGGCAGAATTCCTAGAGCTTTGTTCGGAAACTATTGAGGAATACACCAAAGCTATGCGAAATACTGCTAAGAGAGTCGGGCTATCTTGCGACTATGAGAACGAATACCTCACAGATGCTCCCGACTACAGGGCAGTATCGCAGTCAATTTTCGTTGAGCTTTTCAAGAGTGGTGATATTGTAGAAGATCTTAGGCCCAATATTTACGATCCAGTTGAAGGTACCACGATAGCCGATGCGGAGGTCCAAAGGGTTCAGCGAGAGGCCAAACTATGCAATGTGAAGTGGCACACAGAGGATGGTGAAGAAATCATAATTTCAACTACAAGGCCCGAGATGATTTGTGCTTGTGGAATAGTAGTTGTACATCCTGACGATGAGAGATACGGTCACCTACTAGGTAAGAGAGTAAAACTCCCGATAGAAGTAGCAGAACGAGACCAATATGTCGAGATTGCCTCCCATCCGTCAGTAAAGATGGATTTCGGTACTGGAATTCTTATGGTTTGCTCTTACGGTGACCAGAATGATGTCTCCATTTTTAGAGAGCTTGGAATGAGACCATTCGTAGCGATTAATCTTGATGGTGAGATGACAGGAATTGCGGGGCCATTATCTGGAATGAAGGTAATTGAAGCCCGAACAAGAGCAATAGAAATACTACGATCATCAGGAAATCTAATCTCTACGGAAGACCGTTTACAAGAAATACCCGTAAGCGAGAGGGGAGGAAATCCAATAGAGATTATTCTACTAAAGGAGTGGTATGTACGACAGACACATATTCTGGATAGGCTAATGGAACTTTCAAAAGAAAGCAGATTCATACCAGAGAGGAACCGGCAGTACTTGCATGATTGGATAGATGGGATATCTATTGACTGGCCCATCAGCAGACGTAGGTGGTACCATACAGAAGTACCCATCTGGTATTCTGAGGACCGGACCAAAGTAGTCGTTCCGCCAAGAGGATCCTATGTGCAACCATGGAGAGACTCACCCCCAAATGACTCTGAAGTAGTTGATAGGCAGAGCAAGGATACGCTCGGAACCTATCAGGAATTGCGTTCGACCCTTGGGAAACTGACAGGCGAGGAGAAGGTGTTTGACACTTGGATGGATTCATCGAATTCCAATCTTTACGTCTCAGGTTACTTGACGGATCCCGAATTGTTTGATAGGGCATTCCCGACTTCAATTAGGCCTCAGGGCAAGGAAATTGTCAGAACTTGGTTATACTACACACTGCTGAAGAGTGCACTTTTACTAGATAGTGCTGGTTTCCAGAGTATCTGGGTAGACGGGCTTGGAATGGATCCATGGGGCAGGAAGATGTCGAAGTCATTAGGAAATGGCATAGATGCAGATAGCGTTCTCGAATGTGGAGCCGGGGGTAGGACCGGTTCATGGAAGATTAAGGGGGCCGATGGCAAGCAAGTAGTGCTGAAGGCAAATAAAATCGGAAGTGAATGCTTTCGACTTTGGAAGGCCTGTGATGCGCAGGTGGGCGATGACTTCCATATCAATCCAGAAGAGATTGAGACTAAGTATTACGGTGTACTCACTAAGATATTCAACGTCGCTAGGTTCGCAAGCCAATTCGAAGCTCCCAATGACTTGTCTTCACCCCCTGAATTGAATACAGAGGACAAATGGATCCTGTCTGAATTTGATCAGTCCATGGCCTCAGTGGAGGATGCATGGAAAGATGTAGATATTTACACCGCAGCACAGACTCTCAAGTCCTTTGCTACGGGGATATTCCCCAGTCACTGGCTCGAGATGTCAAAGACTAGGCTATATGATGGAGATATCTCTGCTACATGGACAATACATAGGATAGTGCGTGATCTTCTTAGTGCATTTAGCCCAATTTGTCCATTCTTCACACATTACCTAAGTACGACACTTTACGATTCTAGTTCAGTGGATGTCAGAGTATTCCCAAGGCTTCCTTCATTTCCTGGCACCGAGTTGTTCGAAGAACTTAGAGGCAAGACTGAGTCCTTGGAAGAGTTCAATTCAATGGTTTGGAGAGCAAAGAAGGATCGTGGACTTTCTCTTAAATCTCCAATTTCGGATATCCAAATTCCCGAATCCCTGATTTTATTCTCCGACGCTTTGGTACAGATGCACAATCTAGAGTTATAGTCGGTCAATTCAGTGAATTATTGCACTTTCCGGTTTCGAAATACTCTATTACCAGTCGTGCCATTTCAGTCCCAATCCTAGCCTGTGCCTCCAGAGTTGAAGCTGCAATATGTGGACTTCCATGGAAGGAGTCGTGGCGTAGCAAGTCACTCTCTGCAAGAGGCTCTACTTGGAAAACATCGAGTGCTAGTGATGTTAGTTGACGTGACTCCAGAGCCATAGAAGCAGCGGATTCATCGACTACACCGCCCCTTGCGCAATTAACTATGTGATTACCGCATTCAATCCCGTCTAGGCCTATTCCAGGCATCATTGATATTCGTTCGGAGTTTACCAGATTCCTTGTTTGTTCATTCAAATTGCAATGTACAGATATGTGGGTGCAAGATCTGAAAATTTCATCCACATCATCATGTAATTGAATACCCCCAGGTGCTTCATCGACGAAGGGATCGAAAGCATGGACTTCCATGCCGAATGATGAAGCAATCGAAGCAACTCCTCTGGCTATTCTTCCGAACCCAATTAGGCCCAGCCTTTTTCCACCTATCTCAGAACCTCTCAATTGTTTCTTTG
>PBNI01000004.1 GCA_002723045.1 Methanobacteriota archaeon
GGTCATTGTGCCCAACCGCAGAGAGCCACTCTGCGCATGCTTCAAGAAAAGCCCTAGATCCCTCCCAGTCCTGACATCTATGGTAAAGGAGGTTTCTCCGGTGTGTAAATCGGTCGAGAATCTTGGTAGAAAGTGAAGTCTTCCCAATTCCTGCAATCCCTGGGACCAGAATTGACGCCGACTTGGATTCGAGGAGTTTGGCCATTACGTCCAATTCTTTCTCCCTGCCATAGAATCTCCTCGTTCTAGGAAGATCGTTTAGGTAAGAAACAAGTTGCTTCTCGATGTGTTTGGAAAGATCCCTCTCAACCAATTCGGATGAAAGTCCTGACAGATCAATTATCCCTGAATCATCCATGTATCTAAGCATGTCCACATGTCTAAGCAGGAGTTCTGATGACTCGATTGCCTGTGCAATAGTTGTAGATTCAGAGCGGCCATCTGAGTGAATAACTCGAACCTTGTTCTCAGATATCCTAGACCAAATTTCATCTGCAACCTTAGCACCCTCATCGGTCAGGAAGTAGGCTTTCCTCTTCCTAGAGACGCCGGTGACGTGCGCCTGCCGTTCCACAAGATGGCCGGCCTCTTTCATTCCAGATATTGCCCTCGGAACATTAGATCGCGCAATAGAGACCGCGTTTGCTATGCCCATCTGGGACAGTGCGAATGGGACCTCGACTTTATCGGTGTGATCTACATAGTCACTTAGATGTAGGAATATCCTCTCCTGTACCCCAGGTCGTGAAGAAGTGCCCGCTGTCATGGAAACTCAACCCTTGGACTCCCTCAATAATGTTAGGAGGACCTGTGACTCCGATTATTCCTGGAAATCTGGATCCGGGACCCATTCCTCTGAATCGGGATTCCACAGCCACCCAGGATGGTCGTCGTACCTTTCTAATCCTCTTTCTTCGTCAGTATTTTCATTCGATTCTCCAGACCACCATTCTTCTCCTTCTGGAATCTGAGCAGGTTGCTTTGGCTCCTCGTCTTCTTCAACCTCTATGTCAATGAATCCGCTGAAGAATGCCAGTACCACCAGAGCTATGAGTGTCAATCCGGCTATTCCTAAGACTAACGCCATGTTAGTGGAGTCTCCAGTAGGCTCTCCCTTGGAGATGGGAGTCACTTCTGTATTTTGGCCAGCATATGAGAATTCGGGAATGGAGGATTCTCCTTTGATTCTCGAGGCGGGGACTCCGAGTTCCCATGTTCCATCTTCCTGAACAACTGTGGTGTTTACTGGGTTTCCCCCTATGGATACTGAGACTTGCTTTCCTGGTAGTCCGATTCCTGAATATATCGCAATTCCATCCAAATCTACCCAAGTCTGGTTAGGCTCTTGAATAGTAAATTCTAGGGGAAGGACCCGGAATGTGACTGGCAGGGAGTTAGCCTTTGAGTCCCATGCATCTGTAGCGATGAAAATAACATTATTCAGCGTCCATGCCTCTATATTCTCCTCATAGAATAGCATATCAGCCGGATCATAACGAGCTATCCCATCGGTACCGACACCCACAACGAGTGGGAATATGTCATCGGAGTCAATGGATGGATCATTGTAAACTGACATGAACTGGATATCATTATCAATATCCGAGAAATATTCTTTCAAATCGATCTCAACGGTTGTGCACTTGTCAACTGAAATCGATTCGATATCACAATAGAGGGTAATCTCGCTCTGCCAATCGGCTTGGGCGAACTCTGGTTGATTATTACCTACATTAGGAGGGTTGTCGGCGGTGATTACCACATCCACCCAACTACTGTAGTCTATGCCGTCATATGAGCGGAATCTAAGTTGATACTCGGCATCGTGTCTAAGTTGAGTAGTATCCCAATTTATTTCCCACTCGCCTTCTTCAGAAAACTCGCCCGTGCTTATTTCATGTACGGTGACGTAGTCGTTTGAAACGTCCTTTACTTCCAGGTCCACTCTGGTAACCCCTCCATCGAAGTCTCTAGCCACTCCACTAAGCAAAGTGTCCGCTGAAGAAGAAATACGTGAACCTGAAACAGGTTGGTTTACGCTAATCGTAGGCTGACTGTTTCTGTTATCTATTGTCAGAGTGAGCGTTACCGGCTGGCACTCATCAACTTCACCGATGCAGAAGTCAGAGTCCGATGCCCAAATTGTGAATGTGTAGGTTGTTAGTTCTCTAGGCCTAGTGCTGAAATCCCATTCCCAATCCCAAGTCCCGTCTTCATTTGTCTGGACTGGACTTGTAACCTGGTAATTGGGACCAGATATGTCCATGTACACCAGACCGATGTCACTATTGCAGTCATCTGGGCACCCGTAAGGGTCCTGGGCAAATCCATCGAAAACTACTGTGCCTTCGTCGTGTGACGAAAATGAGCTGGGCGATGAGACGAATACTGTCGGCGGTTGTGTGTTTAGTTTGATTGTCCTTGATACCACTGGGCTGTAGTCTATCCCATCAAAGGCTCTAAATTCGAAGGTATAATTTCCCTCTCCTGCCAAGCCCGTCATATCAATGCTGTAGTACCATGAGCTGAAGGGCCTGTTGAATTGGGTTACTTTCCCTTCACTCACCCCACTAGTGTCAATCGCATATTCCGCACTCTCCCATGATCCTGTAAATGGATTTCTGACCTGAACTTCGTGAACGTATCCTCCTTGATCCCATTGTGCCCTCTCGTCAGTGGGATAGCTATTGGCTAGAGTTCCATCGTGTGCGCTACCTGTGATATTGACTATTCTTCGGAAGGAGTGCCCATCTTCCTGTGTGACGATTACCGTCGGTGCCTGATTCTCGAGGTGGGCTGTCTCTTGCAGGGAGTTCTCTTCTAGGGTGAATTCTCCTGAATAGTAACCATATCCGAATCTATACGCGGTATATCTGTACAAAGATAGCTCCCTTGTTCCTGCGTTGTAGTCGCAACTGGGGTCATCTGTATCGATTATCAGGTCACCGTCATTGTCGATTCCGTCCGAGCAGGAGTCCTCGTACTCGTCATCCGCAAAGCCATCCGGATTGTCTCCACCACCTAGTCCTCTGAAGTCTAAATGGAAGTTAGAAGGTAGTGCGATCCACGGCGTGAATCCATCACCGCCGGAATTGACCCTGTAGAGATCGTTTCCAACTGCATCCTCTACTATGACTAGGGCATCACTGACCTTTTCCCCCCCAATCAGAGTCTGGAACCGGACCAATTCTGCTCTACTTACCTGGACTGCGAAGTGTGTTGGCTGTGTTGCAATCTGCACTTTTGACAGGTCCAAGTTTGTAAGATCTGCAAAAGTGAAGACTGTGGAGTTATTATCCATGCTAACTCCCAATGGGAAGTTCCTTGGAGTCATGTTCTGACAATTATTGCAATCCTTGACTGGGGTTGGGATTATGGCGCCTTGGAATTGGTTGTCAGGCCAGGCTTCCTGGTCTGGCCAGGATAGTTTGACTGGATATTCCCCGCTAGGTGGGGATGGAATATACTCAGACTGGGCTGTTACTGAGCTCTTAGTTACGTTGTATACTGATTCGGCTTGGTTCCAATCATTCTCAGAGAAGTAGGCCAGGGATCCGTATTGCTGTGAGTCGGCATACCCGCTATCGTAATTCTTGATCACTGCGCCAGTCTTCTGGACATCGAAAGAGTTCCGCTGGATATCCAAGAGAGAGCCCACGGCCCTAATTCCATCAGCTGTGCCACTTGCAGTGATTATGTTGTCGTACATCGTCACCCCTGTCAAGTATGCATGTAAAACTGGACAGGAGAACTGTCCCCCCCAATTGGTATCGCTACTACAGGTTCCCGCTCCGTCATATGAGATTGAATTGTTTGCTAGATAGAGTCTCGATGCAGCCTGGATAGAATATGAGTACATTCCTGCAACTATTGGAGTCAGGGATGTTTCGAAAATTGAGTTGTTCTCGGCTATTACGTCATAAGAACCGCCCAGCCATAGTCCAAAGTATCCCCCTACCGGTCCAATCTCGTTCCCATGGATGTGCGCCTCGCTGTTGTAAACTGCAACCCCTGAGCCAGAAGCAGCCCCCCCGATATCATTGCCAGTAATATCCACAAGTGCACCCGCAGCGGAAAAGATCCCGGCACCGTCGACAGTAGTAATTTCATTATCCGAAATATCGAAGTTGAATGATGTCCCCCCAACTGCCTTCTTTCCATTCAAGTCAATTCCGTTGCAATTCACGTTAATGATGGAATTTGTTACACTGCCTGCAGATGTCCATAGTCCGATTCCGAAATCCCCAGATTGAATGTCAGCATTGTCGATTTCGATGAATGAGTTCTCGGCCCAGATAGTGTGTCTGCCGTTGTCCCTGTTACCACAGCCATTGTTTGTCCCAGTCAATGTAATGTCGGACAAGGAGAATGGGCTCACAGATGAGCCGGAAGAGTAAATCTGGAGAGCGGCACCGACTATTCCGGTATTTGCATCTATTCCAACTGCAAAGTCCCCCCCATTGAATGACGGTTGGGCTAGGTTCGTGGTTAGCACGCTGGATGTATTGATTTGATTGAATGACAGTTCAGTTAGGGCAGGGCTGGCACCGTCAAGGACTAGGGCCCCATATCGAAACTCCCCCACTGCCGAGATGTATTGTGGAATACCCCAAGCACTATCGAAAGTGACGTACCTCAGACCCGTCTCTGCCAGATCTATAGAACTCCGCATCAGAACCCCTTCACTGCAGGAAGGATCGTCTATCCAAATCTCTTGGTTGCCGTAGCTCATCCCGTAGCACTCTCCGGTTGCACTTGCATTAACCGGCTCGCTCCACCTTAGGTTGATTCGCATTGCGGGGCCTGCATTGGACGATGCTCCGCATGAAGCGACTCCAGCGCATAAGCTCCCCCTGACATCAAGATGGGTTCCGTTTGGAAACTCGATCGTGGCTCCTGGGTTGATGATGAGTTTGGCACCGGGAGCTATCGTTACATCTCCAGTGAGAGTGTGTACTCCGGCCCATGTCTCGGTCCCAGTTATTGTCCCCGATGTAGTCTCGTTGGAGGCTGAAACTGTGCCAGCCGGCAAAGCTAGAGAAAGTAGAATGCTGAACAGGAACAATCCTGTAAGGGAGAAAGACCGCATCTTTTTGTCCCAGGCCATTATCCTTCGGACAACAACTGGCCAATATAACCATACGTTACGCCGGCGTCACTTTGAATCAGGTGAATCGGTAGTCTCAGCGCCTATTCCGAACTCCTTCTGAACCTGTGTAGACCACTCAACTGCATCCAGTAGACCGTACCCGCTTTTGTGGTCATGTGTCTGTACTTGACCTGCTGTTTTCTTGGCCGAGTTGGCCAGTGCAACTTTGACCATGCTCATCTCTTGCTCGTCGATTTCTCCGTCATCACCGGCAATTTGTTGTCCGTGAATTGCCAGTATTAGGGCCAGTGCACCTGTAACCATGACAGTGGAGTCGCTAGTTCCTGTTGAGAAGGCGTAGGGTGGGTCTCTTTCGCTGTCTATGCAGGACCAGAGATCAACTCCGGGTGCTATAATCTCAGGTTTCTGGTTCGGGAAAGTCCTATTTTCACCTGTTTCTGGGTCGGCTAATGCCCCCGTGGCGCTATCTTTCCATGGGTCTCCTGATTTACCATGCGCACCGACTGCAATAACTCCTGGGAGGCTTGCAGGAGATGAAACGTCCGAGGAGTTCTGCTCTGGGTCAATATTTCCAGCCGCTGCGACTATGAAAATCCCCTCCGCAAGAGCTTCTTTTACTGCTTCAGTGGTATCTGATGAAGAAGCGAAAATGGATCCTGGCTCAGAGCCTAGGCTGAGTGATATGATGTCAGCATCCTGTGAAATTCTACACCACCTTATCGCTTGGGAGACCATTCTCTCATTCGCTGACTTACCATCCGGTCCAAGCGCTATTGCTACGGAAAGGGAGACTTCTGGTGCTGCTCCAACAAATGAGCCGTTTGCGACTAATAGCCCCGCCATCAGGGTTCCATGGCTAGCTTGACCGATGTCTCGAACAGGTTCATTCACCTCGGTGTAGAAGTCTCGGAAGCCTTCCAAAGACAAGTCATAGAAGTCAGGATGAGAGATGTCTATTCCAGTGTCCACTATGCAGACATTGACTCCTTCCCCCATTGTTCCGGAACTCTGCAGCTCTCGTATTCCGGAGTCCTCGAAAGCCCATTCCGAGTCCAGAACGTTACCAAGCACAGAGTATATTGAAGGATAGACTAGCATTATTGAGACTACAATGGCTGAGAATCCTACTGCCCCCCACGGCCAAAGGAATTTGATTATTGGGCCCATTGGCCATCTCAGCTTCCTTGCCTCCTCATCAGTGAGGCCATATGCCTTTCCCGGATAACCCGGTGCATCTGTGTCTACTGCGGTAAGTAGGCTTGAGTCCTCGGGCTCTGGCATGAGTTCGAGATGCGAGATTCCACGCATGTTTGTTCCAACCCTATCTCTGAGGACGTAGTATTAGAATGGGGCGCTAACTCGTCTGCTTGGCCTTCTAGTGAAGTACAGAAGGGCAGCGATGAGCATGACTAGGAAAGCATAGGATAGGTACTGGAGACTATCGTTTTCTTCCGAGCTAGTCCAGAGTTGCGCTTCGAATACACAAGATTTCTCGCCATCTGGTAGAATATCATTACATGGCTCGGATATCTCAGCGATGAGTTCCCCCTCAATGTAGAATTTGATGAAATAGTTCTTTGGCTCATCGAACTGAGTGAAATCCATATTAATCAAGAATGTGGACTCGCCCACCGCTGGAACTGAACCGCTAGATGTTGAGTTGACTCCGACGAAATTTTCACACCGTATATCGGAGCATAGGGCTGCAGACAAAGTGACGCTGTTTGCGTCTACATTTCCGGAGTTGGTGATATTCAAGGAATACGTCTCGATTTCGCCAAAGGTCGCGAAGTCGCTTCCGAGAAGGTCGACAGTGCCCCCATCTATGGACAGAGATGGTGCGTCCATTACCAGTATGGTTTCTCCTGTGTAGGAGTTGTTATTCTGATCAGTGACAGTGAACGTGATTTCTTCCGTGTATTGGCTTGGCAGTTCTGCCTCGCTAGATCTCACGAAAGTGAAGGTTGCAGTTCCATCCGAGAATGGCGATGCTGGTTGTGTGCTGGGTCCGGCAACCTCCCACCAATCGCTCTGTTCGAATTCGAAGAAGAATAGTTCGTCCGAGTTGCCTGTGTTCTTGAACGGTATCTCCATAGTCACCGCTCTTTCTTCTTCATCGAAGTAGACGTTGTCTGGCTCATATATCTCCAAGCCTCTGGTCGGAGGCACTTCCACTGTTAGTTCGAGTTGAGATGAGTATCCCTGGTTTGTTGAGAGTTTGACTAGGACCATGTGCCCCGAGGGGAAGTGGTGTGCGGAGCCCACATATGCAGGAACGACTCGAAGTTTGATTTGATCCGATAGGTCGGAGTTTCCGAGACCCAAGTCGAAGGAGTGGGTGTTCGACCAGGATCCTGTAGAGTTTTGGAACTCCACACTCCACTGCGCTCCATCGGCTCCAGGGACAGTACCTACGACTGTGTATTCATCGAATGAGTTGTGGCCTTGGTAATTCACTGTGACGTTGAAGTATGCGGTATTGTACTTGCAACCAAGGTCTTGGTCCTCGAAGAGCCCCTGCCCTAGTGGGAAGTCGTCTTCGGAGTCGGTAGTCCCATCTTCGTCGTCGTCTGAGTCTTCATTATCGCCGATGCCGTCACCGTCGTTGTCGCTCCACTCGCTGGAGTCCAGTGGGAATGCGTCCTCACCATTGATCACGCCGTCTCCATCGTCATCGTTTGTGCACGTTTGGTCTAACTCATTGACCTGGACAGTCTCGGGCCCCTGGACAGAAAGAGTCACATCTTGTTTGGAGACCCTCTCTATGCTGAGAGTGCTTAGTGGGCTTTCCTGGCCAGCCCTTATTGTAACGCCCTTTCCTCCAGAGTAGGAAACGTTCCTACCCCCTTCATCCAATTCGAAGTCGCTGGATGCCTGAACGATGCCAGGGAGAAGAAGTAGCGATAGTGTGCCGTCCTCGTCTAGCTCCTCGGCCCAAGACATTGAGTTGAAATCGATCAGTAGTTCGTAATCTTCAATCTCGATTAGTTCGTGCTCCCCTCCCTCGAAGTCAAGCCAACTCGTATCTAGGTTCAGTATTCCTCCAATCGTGAGTTCGGAGTCGACTGAACCCCCTTCAACTCCGACTTCGAGAGGATCGATAGACACTAGCCCCTGACAATCTGGTGTTGTGTCAGAGGTTGTGGAGTAAGCAACCCAGCTTCCTGGCTGTAGAAGCGCTGTCCACTCTCCTGCACTGTTCCCTGAGATTTGCACGCGATCTCTGGCGATTCCTTGAGATGGAATTATGGAAACCGNCCAGTCNCCACTGGAAACGCAACCCTGGTCCAGATAGGAGATTGTGCCGGAGACCTCGACCTCACCCGCAGAAATCTCGATATCCTCAATNAGTGATGATTCTCCNAGTTCTATCGTTGTGTTCTGCGTNTCGAATCCTGTCTTCTCGACTGTAACNTTCCAAGNGCTCAACGAAGGCAGGAATGTGGACCATTCTCCGNTATCGCTGGTGATGATTTGTTGGCTATCGTCGTTTCCGGAGAGATTGACNGTTGCATTGGCCAGTCCCTCTGAGAACCCAGGAGCACCGTCCGCATCNAGGTCCCAGAAGACCTTCCCGCTGAGCCTAACTAGCTTCTGCACGGTCATGTAAACCTGGTGATCAGGCCCCACAGTAACTCCTGACTCAATCAGGGTTGAATTGGCCAAGAGTATCCTGACTCCATCTTGACTGGTTTGGTTGATCTCTACGTTCCACAACCCTGGGACGAGTCGGATTTCCAAAGCCTGNTCAAGCCCATCNACGGTAGTTTGGAAGGATCCTAGCCCTTCTTGGGATGTGACTGTGATATCTATTTCCTCAGCAATGNCTACTTCGGAGGATGATTGCAGAGTCAGAGTTACNTGTGCCAGCTCTTGNGTGTAAAAGTTGTATCTGGTTCCTGCTGAATCCTGGTTCACAGAAATGNCCGTTCTAAGNCCCTCGAAGACATCTGAGTTGGTCTCGAAATCGTCAACTATCACTATCCAATCACCTTCATTGAGGTACTCAACCAACATTCCTTCCTCATCGGTNAAGAATGTCTGAATCCATCCACTATCCACTGACTCCAGTTTTATCTCTTGATTGGGNAGTATTTCCCCACTCTCGTTTCTCAGAGTGATGTTAGTCAGCCATCTTGGTTCGAAACCTACCGAACGCACAATCGAAGAGGGCTCTATTTCCACATCGAATATTTCGTTCGTATCATAAAGCGTGTCGAACGGCTCGTCAGCAGAGGAGTTAGCCCTATCAACGACAATTCGATATCGCCCCGGTTCTAATGATAATTCGGCCGCCCCCAGGTTGATCCACTCGTCACCATCGGATTCGACAATGTAACCAGCACCGTTGGGAGAGAGTGGCTTGATCTCGAATGGGTAGTTGACAGGAGTTCCATTCGATGCATTGTTGTCCCCNTCATGATCAATGAAGAAGTCGATTCTGACGGTACTATTCTCCAGNGGTAAAGCGAGTAATTCTACTACGCCTTCCATCGAGGTGTTGACTTCCTTAATCACGGAATTGGAGGACATCCCGCCTGCGTCAAGTGTGAATGACCAGTTCCCCACTGGCAGGAGCATATCGAAGCGCCCCAAGTCATCAACTTCCTCCCTCCAGACGGCAGTCGTTTCACCATCGAGGTTGTTTGCTAGGGCATGGACTGGATACCAACCAGAGAATCCTTGGTTGTACGTATTTCCTTCGCGATTCAGACTTACTTCGCCCAGTACCATCATGGAATCTGTCAGTTCGATGGTAATGTTTTCCATCGCTTCTTGTACCTGGAAGCTAGTACCGTTAGAATAGAACCCACCAGCACCAATCATTCTCTCGACGGTCGCCTGAACAAATGCNCCACGTGGTAGAAGGACGCTGAACTCCCCGAATGAGTCGGTGGTNGCGGTTAGGGTGAATCCTTCCCATTGGAATACAACCTGTTGGTTGTTCACTCTGGACTCGGCCTGCAGGGCTGATCCGTCCTTGTCTGGTTTGTTCAATACTATTCCATTCACGGATTGACTGGAGAGGAATTGGAATGATTCTGAGATGTCCGATTCAGCAACCTTCACTCTTTGCCATAGTTGCTTGTTATCTCCCAGNGTGTAGTTGAGAACCCAATCGCCATGAAGTAATTCGGCATGGTAGGTTTTTGTTTCATTATCGAAAATTGCGGATACTGGTGCCTGATTCTGATCCCCGGGCAAGAACTGCAACTCGAGGTCGTCTACGCTCGTTCCTTCGTCTGAGAGGGTGAATGTGATATCAGAAGTTCTGGGAACCTCCGATGGGAATGAGACCAAGGTTCCTTGATCTGATTCAAATGTGAAGATCTGTGACAATTCCGAGAATCCATCATCGTCTAGATCTATTTCGGCGATGTAGGCCCCTGGCACAATTGGACCCACTTCGAAAGAGCCAGTTTCGTCGGTAGTTGCGTAGCATGGGNGNGTAATTATCCCCTTACACTCCACNACAGAGTCTTCGCTCGATCCGTTGATTGAGAATATGGACACTCTTTCCTCTGAAACTGNTTGNCCAGAATACANGGATATCTGGCCCTTTATCGCACCTCCGTAAATCGAAACAGGAGATTGGCTTTCTGTTGGAGATAGTGGAATCCTGAATGGTGCTGTTAACTCCACGGGATCCCCTTCGCCGAAATCGACGGATANCACGTATTCTCCAGGTAGAGCGTCTACAACGTGGAAAGATCCAGGGCTGACCATGGGGCCGCTGAATAGAGCGTGTCCAGAGAAAGTGCCCGTCCCGTTTATTGTCCCGTACGAAGATAGATTTTGGTTTGAGTCTGTGATGAATGTCCCGGAGCCTATGAAAGTGGCCTGGAATAGGTCTCTGGTAAACTCGCTGTTCCCGAAAGAAGTGAACTTTCCAGAGCCGTTTATTATCCCATCCAGAATGTAGTTGTCCTCGCTAACTAGGCATGCGTCAGAGCCATCAGGGACTGAATCTCCTGAACAATCGGGGAAGTCCCCTGATACTGAGCCATCGAAGGTACCCGTTCCGGAGAACTGTCCCTGCCCTGTTANGCTGTGNTTATCATAGATGGTCTGGGTNTGAGAACCGGTGAATTCCCGAACGGAAACTGAACCCATACTCTCGACGGATCCCCCTCCAATGAAGGTCGCTTCTCCGNTTCCCGTGAACTTCAGGTCCTCGCCCTCCATAGTTCCGTTGGAGGTCATGACAACATAGGGTTCGATGGAAACCTCCTCTGAGGAAGGAGTTAGAATAACTTGTGCTGAAAGCACGGGTTCCCCGTCAAAGTCCAGTTCCCCGGACCATTCCAGGATTCCTGCAGCGGAAGATGGGGACACNGAGATNGGAGCCTGAATTATCGATTGGCCGTTACTGTGTCCATCTGTTCCAGATATATTGACGACTGTTTCTGATAGCCACGTGGATCCGAACACGTTTCCGAGTATTCCCGTTATCGGATTCACGTTCCTATTCTGGGAACTCTCGATGAATAGCTCTTGCATGGAGGAGCCTGATCCGGTCATTAGTGATGTTCTGGCCGATTCTAAATCTGGTTCGCCCGAGAAGGCGGATACTCGGATCTTTCCTGCTGGTACCTTGAAGGAGAAGAATCCGTCTTCGTTAGCCTGAGTGCTACCGATGGGGATCCAGTATGTNCTCGAATCTCTGTCAACNACATGTCCGTCAACTTCGATCTCTTCACCGCTGAATGCGTCTCTCTCTATNAGAATCCTCGCATTAGGGACTGATCCTANCCCTTCGAGAGACACGGTTCCCTCNAGAGTGGCACCGCTGTAGTACTTCAGAATCTTAACGAGTCNGTTAGAGTCGTAGATTGAGCCGCAGTACTTGTCAACCTTGCCCGTTAGAACGAAATCTGTACCATTGCTTGTGTTGGTAGCGCCGTTGCTGATGTCGATGGTCTCGGAGTCGGATGAGATCGCGCTACTGTAGGTGGGGATAGTAGAACCTGTGGGAATAACGCCTTCATCAGAATGAGTGACCTCCCATGGTCCTCCTGACTGAATGGCGGACCAACCGGTTGAGAGCGTAGCGTCTGTTGACAGGGTGACGTCTGTCAGCTTGGTTGAGCCTGTGACTGTAGAGGCCGATCCAGAAATATGGATTTCCTGGCAATGTGACCCATTAGTCGGATCATACCAATTAGACAGTACGAAGTGGTTCATCATTGCTCCAGGAAGGGCCATGGAGCCCTGTAGGTAGCTCCCAGGAGTACCTGTAAGTGAGTTGGGGAGTATCCAGGTAGATGGAGAGTCAGCATCTCCAACCTGTCCGGTGATTGAGGGCAATCCAAGTGTGGAGGTCCCATAACCCACGTACGTCCTTGCAATCATTGTGTCAAAGAATCCGTCCTGATGCTGGTAGACCCTATCCGTTAGTTGGATCATGTCTTCGCCAGTTGATGCGCCTGATGCCTGTGCCCTGAGGTCCGACATCTGCTGATCCACGAATTCCTGGAAGGTCTTCGGCCCTTGGTTGGTCTCGTAGGTAGTCGTGATGTACGTATCCATGTCTAGGCCAGAGAGTCCGGTAGGGGCGTGGAAAATACCTGAAAATCCACCCCTATGATAAGACTGATCTTGATACGCGCTTCCACCCATTGGATAGAGGCGGTTATCTACTGCGAAGTATCTGATTTCATGATTTCTTGCTGTTGTGCTTCCATGGGATTCCTGGAAGACGGACACCTCGTAGTTGTCGATGGAGGAAATCCCGTGGTATACGCTTACGAGTTGTTCAAGGTCCAAAGCAGCTGTAAGGAATGCCCTAGCCATGCCGAACTTCGCATTAGTGCGGTGAATCGCAGTAGATACGTCGTAGTAGTCGTCAATTATGTCCCGCGTGTATAGGTAGCCGCCAACGTTGTAGTGCTTGGCGTCTTCGAAATCAAGGATCTCGTACTCTGAATTCAAACCTGATCCGCGTGCATTGTTGAACAGGGTCCTAGCCTCTGATTCATTAGCCGTGGGTTCTTCGAACTGCTCTCCTTCCTTGATTACGATGAACATGTGTCCCGCTTCTACCATTGGTAGACCGTTATCGCCCAACGGATTGCCCTTGAGCATGTGTACCTCGCCGTACTCTGCTACTACTGCCATGGATCGTGTTTCCAGGAACCCCCTGTCCTCGTTCGATAGAATCGCTTGGAACTCCTGAATCTGATCTTGGGATAACTCTGACCCCAATTCAGTGATGAACTCTTCTCCGAGATCCATTCCATTCAACTTCCTGTCACCGAAGGCAAGTGTTGCGATGAACATCGAGAGAGTGTCTTCTTGGCCCGAAGATAGGAGCATTGCCCCACTACTCGGGATTCCTGACTGGAAGTTGTCCGCAACGGTAGGGTGGCCACCTGATGCAAGAGCCTGGAAACCGTAATCCCACCAAGAAACGAAGGCTGGTCTTTCGCTGAATGGATCCTCACTGTCCTGCTCTGAAAGCCACTCATAAGCCCCGTTCCATCCTGGTCCACCGAAGCTCGGTCCGAAGGTACCCAGATACCACAGACCCGAATCGTTCGGGTCGTACTGTTCGCTGTTCATTACTGAAAACAAACCGAGTAGGTCCTGCCTCAGAATATCTGGGGCCAAGTCGTATATGCTCTGGTCGACCTCGTTTGCGGACCTTTCACTACCAGGTATACCAGAGTCGATTCCGTACGTAGCATGCTGTGAAGAGATAAGTAGGATTACCATGATCATAGCGGGAATGCCTGGACGGGCCTTCGTTGCTGGCCATAGAGACTTGAAACGAGTCCTTGGAGTGCCTATTCCCGAGTTCCTCCAAACCTTCGAAAATGTTGGTAGGCTAGCGGCACTCCACAGCATTGAGATTCCGATGCCACCTACTACAGCCATAGCAGGTGTTGCGTTGATGATGAATCGACCAGCAGACCAAGACATGTAAGATGCGATCAAGGTCCACAGTCCCAATAGAGTTAGTTCTGACTGGTTCTTCCTACTGCCTCTCCATAGCAGAATTATGGCGCATCCAATTGCGATAACTGCTACTATCGGACCAAAGGAAGCGAATAGTCTTCCACGATCTGGAGCCTGAGCCTCTCCGATTGTTAGGAAGATTTTGTTCTTGGAGAAGTAGAACCCTCCTGTGAAGAGGATATCCCAGCCGCTGTACAACTGTGCTTCCTGAAGTATGTAGAGAATTGAAAGAATCGAGCCGAATAGTACACTCCCCCCCATTACTATCAGAAGCCATGGCTTGTCCCTGAATGAGCTGGAAATCCAACCCATAGCGA
>PBNI01000001.1 GCA_002723045.1 Methanobacteriota archaeon
TACCAGTCGTGGCGATCTGCGATGCAAACAACAGGCTGAGGAACGTCGACCTCGCCCTGCCCGCCAACAACAAGGGACGTAGATCCCTCGCTCTCGTCTACTGGCTTCTAGCCCGGGAGATGCTTAAGGCCAAAGGGACGGTCAAGTCCGATTTGGAGTTCGAGCTCGCCGAGGACGTAGATGACTGGGAATCTACCTTCTGAGTTCGACGGTCTCAAAGGCAATCATTGTCTCCCACATCCAATGGAAGGACCCTTCCCCCCGCTTTTCCTTGCCCCTATGGCAGGGGTCACCGATCTGGCATACAGGATTCTAGCTAGGGAATGCGGAGCAGACGTCACGGTGACCGAGTTCACCGCCGCATCCGGACTTACTAGGAGGAATGCATACTCGTGGCTCAAGGTTGAGAGCGACCCCAGGGAGTCACCTTTCATCCCTCAGATATTCGGGGGAATTACAGAAGAGATGGTTCAGACTGTGGAGATGCTTCAGGACAGAGCTGATGTGATCGACATCAACTTCGGGTGCCCGGCCCCCAAGGTCTGCAAGAACGATGCCGGTGCAGCACTTCTGAGAGACCCAGACAGGGTTGTGAACATGGTTAGAGCTTGCATAGAAGTGGCCGAGGTCCCAATTACCGTGAAGATGAGGCTGGGGACCGGAAGCGGGGACAACACCGCTTTGGAGATATGCCAGAGGCTAGAGGAAGAGGGAGTTGAGAGGGTCTGCGTTCACGGCAGGACCCTTAGGCAGAGGTACTCGGGGGAGGCGGACTGGGAGCAGATACGTGAGATATCAGCAGCAGTCTCCATCCCGGTGATAGCGAACGGGGACGTCACCGACTCCTCGTCCGCATCCAAATGCCTCGATGCAACTCGAGCCAGCGGCCTCATGATAGGAAGGGGGGCCATTGGACGGCCAACCATCTTCTACGAGATCAAGCGAGACCTTGGCTGGATAACCGGCCCAGCTCCGTGGGGGGATGGAGGCGATGCGATAGCAAGGCACTGGTGCTGGAACAGGTATCTTGAGCTGTGCGACGACATATACTCCGAGACCAGAAACAAGAACCTGAAGAGGCACGCGGTCTCATTTACCAAGGGACTTCCGGGAGCCTCCTCGATGCGGGTCGACCTACACAGAGAGGGGGATCAGAAGAAGCTCGGCAGGATGGTTTCCGAGTACCTCGAAGCATTGGCATTATCCAATGAGGCTACAGTAGGCTAGTCGGCCTTCTGGAATCCCTTGGTCCTGACACGGGGTCACCTACGAAGATAGCCCGACCCTATCCATAATCTGCAGCATCAAGAAGTATCCAGTCACAGTGCATGCCAGACCCGCAGCAAGGGCAGGGTAGAATTCCCAGCTCCTGGACTCTATCAGCCATGGCATAACGATGAACATCAGAAGAGAAGGTATCAGTAGCCAGACGATATCCTTCGCGAAACCGGAAATCTCCATCGCAGTCTGTCCCTCGTGGAACATCATCATCATCGAGAGAACACTAACGATGGGGATCGATGCCAGAACAGCGGCCATCACGGTACTCCTCTCGGAGATCTGCGCAATCGAGAAGATAATCAGAGCCGTCAGGATAATTTTCCCCGCATCGAAAGCCCAACCCATGACTCCCGCTGGGAATTCACCATTTAGACAATTCAGTTCCAAAACGCAATTTCGACACCAATACATATGCCAATCCTCCCGTGACGGTCGATGGGCGACTACAGGGACGGGGGTGAGATCTCAATAGAGGACCCAGGCAAACCCCTCTCCCTTCTAGTCAAATGGATCAATGAGGCCAAGGAAAGCGGGGTCGTGGAACCCAACGCAATGAGCCTAGCAACCGTGGACTCTTCCGGGGCTCCTCGAGGCAGAATGGTGCTTCTGAAGTTCTTGGAAGGGGAGGAAATAGGCTTCTTCACGAATCTGGAGAGTGACAAGGCCGTCGAAATTCTGGATTGTGGCTCCGTCGCAGCGACAATGTGGTGGCCACAGATGGAGAGGCAGGGCAGGATGGAGGGGACCGCATACCAGATGGACAGATCGCAAGTACAGGATTACCATCTCAGCAGGGCCAGGAATAGTAGGATTGCAGCATGGGCATCGGACCAGAGTAGCCAGATGGAGTCGAAAGACGACCTAAGTCGAAGGTTCGCGGAATTCGAGTCAAAGTTCGATGGCGAGGAAGTCCCCCTCCCTCCGTATTGGGGGGGATTCCGAATCACCGTTAATCGCGTAGAGTACTGGTCGGGCAGGCCAAACAGGCTCCATGAGCGTATAGCCTTGGAGAGGGATGGTGACTCTTGGTCTCAGAGACGGCTCTACCCCTGACTGGGATCCTTGACGGTAGTGATCCGCCAAGTCATTGCTAGAACCAACAAGGTCGCCATTGGGAAACTCCAATCCGCCACCCTGTCCAAGGCCATCACGACCAGGAAGAAGCATGTCTGCATAGAAAGAAGGGCCAGATAGATTAGCGGAGCCCCTCTTTTTCTATAGTCCATGAAGTCGTAGATGAAGACTCCTGAGATGAAGTTGGCATAGATAGCCGCCCAAGCTACATAGGCTATTCCGAATACCGCAGGGAACGCTAGGAATTCCCACTCCACATCCATCTCATTCAGCAACAGAGAGGTCCCGAGGAGTGCCACGTTGGCATTGTGCATCACGATCTCGTACCACGTGAAGAGGTGGTCAACCCGCTGGCCCTTCGACAGGTTGTCCCCGATGATGTGGAATGAGATGACGCACGTCACCAGGATCGCGCACGTGTATGACGTGGAAAATAGGATGGGGGACGACACCAGAATCCAGTCGGGCACGGTCCCCCCAGAAGCATGGATCCATGTAGCTGCGCCGGAAACCCCGTAGCTCACTCCCATCAGGGCGAAGTGCCACATCGTGAATGCAGCAAGCCGGGTAGGGCCCACTACCTTCCTGGGCCGTATCTCTCGCTCCTTGAAGTAGAGCGGGTAGTCTCCACTACCCTTGGGATCCAGGGCCACCCAGGATAGGGTGAAAACCACCAGGACGCAGCATGCGACTCTGAAGGTCCCCAGCGCTACATCCGGAATAACCCCTGATGTAGCCACTTCCTCCTGCGTCTGAGACGCCTCCAGTGAGCCCGAGCTGGAGATGAAGAGAAGAGAAAAGAATAGGAATAGCAGAGTCAGGATCGCAGTGTCAGGACCCTTGTCCCTATCCCCGTACCCCATCAGCTCATCGAGCATATTTCTCCGAAGGAACCCAGTTTGAATATCCTTCTAGTAGACAGTCTGGTTCGCCTCGTAAGCCTTCATCATAGCCGTCCTAGCCATTAGTATCACCAGAACTGCAGAAGACAGGAGAACCACTCCCAGGATTGTCGAGGTCCTCATCAGCATCAGGCAGAATCCGGTAATCCCACAGCCGTAGCTGACCATCTCGCATATGGATGCCAGCCTCAGAATGGAGTCGGGTACCATCATCTTTGCAGACGAGTCGTACTCCCTGATCATCCTCGACAGGAGGATGTACAGGCCCTGGAAGGGAATCGCAAGGCAGAAGAGGCCCATGGCCAGAATGAGAATCTCCTCGTTAGGATTGGCGCTGATCTCGCTTCCCTTCCAGAACAGGTTGCTCAGACCGACGGACAGAAGGCCAGTGTGTATCAGCGCGGAGGTCGTGCTAGGCGAAGCCCCCTCTGGCGATTCTGGTACCACGTTCGAGTTGCTTATCGAGGCATTATTGAGAATTGCGATGGATTTGACCGGATAACTACTGGTTATCCGGCAGCCTGTCACGCATCGCCCTCTTCCAAATCGGCGGTACGAGGCATGGCCACCAAGAGGCGTAGTAACCCCATCTCAATTCAGGAGTCCCCTCGTACGGGCGTAGCTTCCAGAACGGGACGCTGGCACGGAGGTGGTGGTCAGAGTGACGAGTCAGCTCCAGCAGGCTCCACCTAGACCATCGCGCCTCGGTGTTCCACGAGTGGTCGGCTGTGAATCTCTCGTCCTCAGATCTTCTTAGCCCCCAGTGGCGGATGTAGTTCACGTACTCCAGGGTCAGGATGCTTATCGCTGAGAGAACAATCCATCCAACAGCTACCGGTATNCCNTCGAACCANCCCATCCANCCGGGTACGAAGGCAATGGTCAGGAGGGTTGCGATTTGGAGAAGTAGGCCACGGTATGATGGATTCCTTAGCCCGGTTCTCCCCCTCTTGTTGTGGACCCTGGCCGACGAGGCGAACTGCCCGGGGATCGTGCTGATCCAGAAGGACCACAGTCCCTGTTCGGCGGTTGCGCTAGCGGAGTCCTTGTCCGTGCTTACCCACTTGTGGTGGACGTGATTGTGCTCGTAAGTGAAGTGAGTGTAGTTCACAGTGAAGAGGATCACCCTAGCCAGCCTCCATCCAGCACTCCCCCTCTTCTTGTGGCCAAGCTCGTGTGCCGTCACTATCGCCGAGGCNGCCGCGCTCAGTCCNGAGGAGAGCCCCCCGATAACCAGCCACAAGGTCAGTCCCTCATTNGCGGCGAACCAGAAGAAGGTCCCTACAACAACTAGCTGCAGGATTCCATGGGCCCAGAGTAGGACTTCGAACGGGGTGCCNGACTCCCTGGGTGGCCGAGCCACCTTCGATTCGCCCATCACAATGTCCAGTATGGGCCCCACGCCCCAGACGAACACTACTCCCATCGCTACGAAGATCTGGTCCTCTACGACACCTAGGATGTTTCCGGATATAGCAAGAAGCGGTGTGACAAGGCCCAGTAGGTGGAATGCCCAAGGCTCCGGGGACAACTCGGCCTCACTCATACAAATCTGCGTGACGGGCTCTTGCCTTAGCGATTTTCGGTGCTACCACCGCCACGCAGTACGGATTGGACGTTCCGTTCCTAGCGAAGTAGTCGTGATGGTAGTCCTCGGCCTCCCAGAACTTCTCCAAGGGGACTACCTCAGTGACCACAGTGTCATCGTAGTACTCGGAGACCTCCTCGATGGCAGCCAAAGCATCCTCCNTCTGGCTCTCGTNNGAGTAAAGNACGATGCTACGGTACTGTGGACCTATGTCATTNCCCTGGCGGTTCAGTTGAGTGGGATCGAAGAGCGTGTGAAATACCCTGAGCAAGGTCATCCTGGGGATCNTTTTCGGGTCGAATGTGACTCTAACTACCTCGGCATGACCCGTCTTCTTTCCACATACCTGCTCGTATGTCGGGTTGTCCACATGCCCACCGCTGTATCCGGGTACAACCTCGTGAACCCCCCTTAGGCCGAGTAAACCTCCCTCTATGCACCAGAAGCAACCTCCCCCTAGATGCAGCTCCTCCATCATCTACCTCCTGTAGTTGGGGGCCTCTCTGGTGATCTCCACATCGTGGACGTGNCTCTCGGAGAGCCCTGCATTTGTGATTCGGACGAATTTGCAATCGCTCTTCATTTCCTCGATGTTTGCATTTCCTGTGTATCCCATCGAGCTCTTCAACCCCCCCATCAGTTGGTAGAGGACCTGGTCGACCGGGCCCCTCGAGGGGACCCTTCCCTCGATTCCCTCGGGAACGTACTTCCTCGTGTCTCCCTGTGAAGACTGGAAGTACCTGTCCGAGGAGCCCTTGCTCATAGCGCCCAGTGAACCCATTCCTCTGTACTGCTTGTATGCTCTGCCTTGGTACAGGATGGTCTCTCCTGGAGACTCNTCGGTACCAGCGAGCAGCGATCCGACCATCACGCAGTCGGCCCCTGATGCGATTGCCTTGGCTATGTCCCCGCTGTATTTTATTCCGCCATCTGCGATAACGGGAACATCTCTCTCCGCACAAGCCCCCACAGCGCTCATCACTGCGGTGAACTGGGGNACTCCGACTCCGGTTACTATCCTGGTAGTACATATGGAACCCGGGCCGATTCCCACCTTGATCGCGTTAGCTCCGCTGTCAATAAGAGCCTCAGCTGCTTCCGGGGTCCCCACGTTTCCGGCAATGATTTGGGCACCGGGGCCAGCCTGATCCCTGATTGTGCTAACAGTCTCCAGAACGCCGTGCGAGTGGCCGTGAGCAGTGTCAACTGCCACTGCATCAGCTCCTGCCTCGAACATTGCCAGGGCCCTCAGTATGCCCTTCTCGCCTGTNCCCGTGGCAGCNACAACTCGGAGCCTTCCTCTGTCGTCCTTGCACGACAGTGGGTTATCTCTGGAGCGGTTGATGTCTCTGACGGTGATGAGGCCGGAGAANCCNCCTNCNTNGTTCACNACNACCAGCTTCTCTATCCTGTGCTGATGGAGCAACCTCTTGGCTTCCTCGAGATCAACNTGCTCCTGGACCGTGACCAGGTCAGTGGTCATAACCTCGGAAACCGGGGTACTCTCGTCCTCAACGAATCTGATGTCTCTGTTAGTGACCATCCCTACGATGCCACCGTNTCCGTTGATCACTGGGAATCCCGAGAAACCGTACTGATCCTTCATCGATCGAAGCTCGCCTACGGACATGGTAGGATCGACAGTCACAGGCTCGAGGACCAGCCCAGACTCGAACCTCTTGACCTTGTCAACCTCCACAGCTTGCTCCTCTACCGGCATGTTCCTGTGTATCACCCCGATGCCCCCACTCTGAGCCATGGCGATCGCCATCTCGGCTTCGGTGACTGTGTCCATTGCCGCTGACACGATAGGAGCGTTGAGGGCAATCCCGGTGGTCAGCCTTGTCGACAGATCGACCTCGGCAGGAAGTACTGCTGACTCTGCTGGAAGCAGGAGAACGTCGTCGTAACTGAGTGCGGTCTCAATCTGCGCCATTAGGGATACGCGTGGAGACTTNTACTTCAACGATTCCATGGGGGCCNATTGAGGCCAATTTCACTTCGAAAACTTGCTAGTATAAATGCGCTGGATTCAAGAGGGCCCNTTGGGCCCAGAGNACGGTGAGCGCGTGATTAGGCCGGCTATCGTAGGATGGAGGGAGTGGGTCGGCCTTCCCGAGATCCAGAGGGCGCCAATACTGGCAAAGATCGACACAGGTGCATGGTCAAACACTCTTCACGCAGAGGACATAGATATCATCGAGGCCAACCCCGAGAGCAGGATAAGGTTCAGGCTCGAGCAAGAAGGCAAGTGGATTGAGAGGCCACTACAAAAGTGGAGGAGGATCAGGGACACNGGNGGACACGAGACCCTGCGTCCCGTGATCAGGACGACCATCGAGATNGCATCCAGGGACTTCGACGTGGAGGTCTGCCTTGCAGACAGGTCNCAGCTCAAGCACAGGATGATNCTGGGTAGGAACTTCCTGAGGCTAGGCTTCATTGTCAACCCTTCCAGGCAGTGCATTCACACCATGATCAGGGCCGAGGACAGGGTTGAGATGGGATCAATGGAGTGAGACCCTTTTGGGGGTCGACCCCCTCCGAAGAATGTGATTGACAGTATTCATGTCTCCCAAGCGGGAGTCGAGGGCCCATCCCCATGGTGGCTCAAGGGCGGCGCCATATTCATCGGAGTCCTCGGACTGTTGTCTTTGCTAAATGCAGTATCACTGGCTCTCGGAGGAATCGCTATGGACGCCATGATGGGAGAAATGGATCCTGAGGAGATTTGCGCTGAAGACGAAGATACGGAGGAATGCGAGGATTTCATAGAGTCTATTGCCCAGTTCTCCTCGATGCCCCTATGGGACATCGGTGCCGCATTCTCCGCGCTTCTGTTCCTTCTTTCCATACCCACGACCATCCTTCTGTGGAACGCTGAGGATAGGGATATGGCACTCAAGTTCGCGTGGGGATGGGTCTTCGTACACGCCTTCTCTCAATTCTACATTACCCACGAATTTTTGGAATGGTATGGGACATTCTTTGACTCCATACCAATTGAGGATTTTCAATGGTTAACTCAGTTCACTAGTTTCCTCTCATACGGCGGCGTTCTGATGTGTGAGCTCACACTGGCCGCCGGCTTGGTCTTGATATCCTACAAGACCAGGCCCCCGACCAAGCTCGAGGCCCCCTCGGCATTCCACGTCAACAATGAGTGAACTTCAAGTCCCAATCGCGATTGCGGCATGCATGCAGCACATAAGAGACGGAATAATGGTCGTCAACACGGAGACCATAGCAGGCAAGGTCATCACCCAGAACCTCGGGGTCGTTGGTGGTTCGACAGTGAGGGCCAAGCACGTTGGGAAGGACATTGGAGCCATCTTCAAGAACTTGGCAGGTGGTGAATTGAAGGCTTACACTGAGCTATTGGAGGAGTCCAGGAATGAGGCGATTGCACGAATGGTGGCGGACGCCTCGGCCCGTGGAGCCAATGCAATCGTCAACGTTCGCTTCGCCACGAGCGCTGTCACCGCGGGGGCCTCCGAGCTATTCGCTTACGGCACCGCGGTAATGGTCGAGTAGTCAGGTGGTAGCATGGCGGAGGCGATGGATGTTACCGGCCTACTGTGCATCTTCGGGCCGATTGTGCTCATCAGCCTTCCATTCGTTGTTTTCGGTATTGTGTGGATGGTCGTCGGTCCCTTCATGTTCCTCTATGGGGTGTTATTCAGCGAAAGGAACACGCGCAAGCGCATGGAACAAGTCGTCGTCAGGGAGGGGGCCTCGATTGAGCACTTCGGAAAGGACCCTCTATCCACTCTCAAGGGTGCCAACATAGTAGGCGGGATATCCGAGTCTGGCCTCGTCTACGCCAGTTTCGTATACTCTCCGAGCCACTGGCAATTGCTCATCGCTTGGATAAACCAACTATTCGGAGGGAGGATAGACGTCATGCATAGAGTAATCTCCGTCGGCAGGGCGGAGGCAAAGCAGAGGCTCAGGGAGCAGGCTCAGTCAGCAGGTTGGCAAGACGTACTAAATGTCCGAATCGACACGGCGGAGATGACTCCTCCGACCAAACCGAAGGGTCCCAAGGCCGTCGAGATATTCGCATACGGCACGGGCGTGAAGTACGGCTAGAAGTCGTAGATAGGGGTCTCGTCCAGCACCATCGCAGCCGAGAACATCCACCAGGAAATCAGATCGAAGGACTCGACAAGGTTCTGCACCCCCGTCCCGTTGTCGGTTACCATCATGTCGACCATCGTTTCCACCGTGTCGCAGTTGGCATGGTAGCAGTCAGACCCCCCAGTCAGGCTGCCCCAGTCCACGCTGACCACCCCTAACTGGTCTGCGATCCTCTCGTAGTCCGACCTTCCCCTGTCGCTGTCATGGACCGAGATAGACTGCCGCTTCTGGTCAGACGAGTCCACGTCCTTCATCGAGGCGTACCCCTCCTCGTGGAAGATCTCCCTTCCAAGTTGCAGGGCGTCGGAGATGTCGTTGTTCTGGACTCCCACCCACTCGAGCATCCTGATCATCTCCCACTGATCGCCCAGCTCGTCCTCTTCGTTTGGTATGCAGTCAACCACCAGGGTGTAGTATCCCGGCCAGTTGGTCCCGACCGCATCGGCATTGAGGTAGTTGGTTATGGTCACCCCCTGCGGAATGTTGTCTATCCACCTGTCCACCCCGTCGTAGCCGTTCTCCTCGTTGGACCAGAGGCAAATCGCGACCGTCCTCCTGTGGTCGAACTGGATCAGGCCCTTGCCAGCCTCTAGGACCAGAGCGACCCCAGCCCCGTTGTCATGAGCCCCTATCCTCGTTCCACCCCCGGGAAGGGTCCCAGGCTCGGCCACGTCCAGATGGGCGCCAAGGACCAGCCACTCGTCCGGATACACCTCACCTGTCTTGTATCCACAGACGTTCACTGCGTAGGAGAAGTCAGAGATCCAGTACCGATGGATCTGAGCATCCCAACCCATCCCAGCCATGTATCCCTGCAGGTAGTCCACGGCTCGCATGTAGTTAGCGTCGTACAGGGTGAAGGGGCCCCATCTCTCGTTATACCCAGTTTCCGGGTCAGCGAACTCCTCCAGCCACTCGAATGCGCTGAGTCCATCGATCATCCCGGTACCGTGCATCGAACCCTCCTCGATTGAGTAGCCAGACCTGTTCTCCCGAACGACTGGGTGCTCCAACCATGAGTAGGGTCCCTGCACGAACGACTCGCTTTCGAATAAGTCGTCCCATGATTGGTTAGACTCCCTGATAGGGCTGATTTCAGGGCCCAGAAGAGACCCTTCGTTACCTAGTAGGAAGTAAGCGCTGCCGATGTTCGGAGGCGCGATCATCTCTATCGTCTTGGTACTCGCCCCATCAAAGACCAAAGTCGTCCCGTTGGAGAAGAATTCCGAGACTCCCTCCCTCACAAGGTATGGTACATGCACGCTCATAGCGCTTGAGGAAGTGAACTCAACGGACTGGAGAACCCCGCCAATCAGGATGGGGGGACTGACCTCCAGATTCTCTGGAGGGACCTTAGAAATCTGCTGAGATTCAGAGAAGCATCCGGATACAGGCGCGAGGATAATCGCCAGGGAGATGCACATCGCTGCAACACGGGCCATCATCGAGGAGTGGGACTCCGGGTTTAAGGAATCATTCAAGGGCAGTAATCTATCCAGAGGGCTCGTAGAATATGGTCCAGAGCCCAGTGACGAAGATCGAACCACGCATTGCCAGTAGGCTCTCGAAGCAGAGGTACCAGCTCGTCGGGGANCACGGTGGGGTCAAGGTCTGCCATTGGACGAAGCAGTCATTGATCGCTGACCGCTCGTGCTACAAGGGCACGTTCTACGGNATCGAGAGCCATGGATGCATGCAGATGGCACCCAATGTGGACACCTGCAACCTGGGTTGCACCTACTGCTGGAGGGAGCCTCACTCCGANACGCTCAACAAGATCGANGATGATCCCTACGAGCTCTACCTGGAGTCCGTGCGNGGCCACAGGAGGCTTCTGACNGGTTACGGAGGCAATCCGAAGGCCGATCGGGAGAAGTGGCTAGAGGCCCAGAACCCGAAGCACGTNGCTATCTCCCTGAACGGGGANCCGACTCTCTACTCGNGGCTNGGTGAGTTCCTTGACATCTGCCANCAGCACGGNACCAGCACGTTCCTNGTCACTAACGGNAGNCTNCCCAAGGTGATCGAGAACCTAGACCCNCTCCCNACCCAGCTGTACGTCAGCGTCGANGCCCCCAACAAGGAGATATTCGACAGGATATGCAAGCCGAAGTTCGATCAGGGGGCCTTCCACAAGCTGGAGCAGACCCTGGAGCTCCTTCCCAGCCTGGACACCCGCACGGTCTGCCGTCACACCCTGATCAAGCACGAGTCGCTGGGGCATCACGATGACTACGCTCGCCTGGACAACCTCGCGGACCCNGACTTCATCGAGGCCAAGGGNTTCGTATTCGTCGGCAACAGCAGGAACAACCTCTCGATCGACAACATGCCGACCCACGCAGAGGTGATGGAGTTCTCAGAGAGGCTGGCTCCNATGGTTGGCCGGGAGGTCCTTTCGGAGAGGAGCGAGAGCAGGGTGGCCCTGATCGGGCGCGAGATGATCCCCATNACGCTGCCAGAGAAGACCAGGGAGCTACCCGCGGACCTGGGAATAGCAAAGCCGCAGAACTTCTCGCTGCCTCAGGCCTGAACCATAGGCCTGCTGGAACCGCATTCCGGGCACAACTGCTCATCGCTTTCCCCGTACTGGTGGAAGCATGCAGGGCAGGTCGGCGANAGGGTCATCTTGCCNGAGCCCTCGACCTCCTCCCTCTCCTCGGCCACCCTCTCCAGATGTAGCTGGTCCCTCTCTATTTCCTGGACCTCGAACCTGCCTGGGCCACCGATCTTCAGCAGCACGTCCGGGGGTAGGGTCACTGTTCCCGAGTCNTCGACTATGAACTCCCTCGAGTCCGATAGGTCGCCTATGTCNACCCCCANCCCATGCTGGGCGATGAATCGCCCCTCCCTGAGCTCCAGCGAGCGCTCGCAGAANGAAGCGACCTCCTTGCTGTGGGTGACGAGCAGGAATGCGACGCCATCCTCCTTGTGGAGCTGATCGAAAAGCGCTAGGACCTCCCTGCTGGTTATCGGGTCGAGAGCGCCCGTCGGCTCGTCGGCCAGGATCAGTTTCGGATCGGTGATCAGGGCCCTGGAAATAGCGACCCTCTGCTGCTCGCCTCCGGAAAGCTGCTCCGGCATCCCGTATGCCCTGTCCCCTACTCCGAGCCTCTCCAGGAGCCCCATCGCCTTCTTGCGAGCTACCCCGGACATGACTCCCTGGTGTAGCAGAGGCTGGGCCACGTTGTCGATGGCATTCAGATGCGGAAGTAGGTTGGCGTCCTGGAAGATGAATGAGACCGTCTTCTGCCTGAGCTCGACCAGCTCAACCCCGGTCAGCCTCGTCATTCTCGTCCCGCCCAGCTCGACGGATCCCGCCGAGGGCTTCATCAGCCCGCCGAGGCACTTCAGCAGGGTCGACTTCCCGGATCCGGATGGTCCGACCACGGCTACGGCCTCGCCCTCTATGATCGAGACGCTGAGTCCCCGAAGCGCGACGACGTTGCCGTCCTCCGCACTAGATTCGTAAACGTGGTAGAGGGAGTTCGCCTTCAGAATCTCGTTGTTTGCGNGTCCTTCCATGTCACTCCCCCTTCAGAACCGTAGCCAGATCCGAGTCCAGCGCTCTCCTAGTGGTGAATAGGAGTGATATGACGACTGCTGCGAGTACCATGCCATTTACTACGATCAGCTCGAACCAGGGCCAGATCAGGTCCCTGTCTATTGGGGCGCTCTGCCCCAGGAAAAGCTGGAAGATGAAGCCGAACACGGAGAAGAAGCCGTTGAACGACTCCGAGACCGCCAGTCCGAGGACTACCCCGAGGACCATACTGACCATGAGTATCGACATGATCTCGAATAGGACCAGTCTGACCACCTGGTTCGGGCTCGCTCCGATCGCCTGCAGAATGGCAAGCTCCTTCTTCCTCTGGCTCAGTACCAGGGATAGGAATACGAAGGCGGATGAGACCGAGGCAAGCGCTGCGACGACGAACATCATGCTCAGTAGCCCGGGGGTCCCGAACACCAGGCCGCCGTTCCTCTCGTTGCTCTCGTGGGCGGAAGACCAGTCCTGGGCCGAGATCACGCTGCCCTTGCTCCTGAGGTCGGCACTGACTGCCTCCAAGGCAGCCTTGCAGTCGTCGTTCTCCTCGCTGCATAGCTCGAAGAACCACCTGTCGGAGGTGTGCGTGAAGGTCGTTGGGTTGCCAAGCAGGCCNATGTACGTACTCTCCCCTATGACGATCGAGTTGTCAGACTCNGCTGCCGAGAACCCTGGTATCCAGTCGGTCCTCCCAGCGTAGTTCACGGTGACAGTCGTGTTAGAGGCCTCGACNGATGGGATGTCGAACTCGTCGAAGACCAGGTTGGCTATCGATATGTTGAGTGCGCTCCCTCTAGCCGGCCTGTCCAGGGCATCCCTGGCACCGTCACCCGCCGTGTATGCACCCTGCCTCCAATCTTCCGCNATCTTGCCCACGTTGGTTCCCGGGATGGCCTGCTCGTCCCAGATCAGCGTGTCCTCATGCCCGTCGAACAGGACCCANGTGGAGTAAACTCCTCCGCTGTCCCTGTCCAGGACTCCTGGGAACAGATAGCTGACGGAAGCCATGGAGTCTACGTCCGTGATCGCGTTGTCGTCCACGGTCTGGATGGACTGTATGACCAGGCTCATGGCCTCGCTCTCTGATAGCTCAGAGTCGAATTGTACTTGCAGGTCTGCCCCGTTCTGGGCACTGGTGGTCCTCTCGTCCACCAACGTGCCGGTGTGGCCCTGGACCGCTGCAAGCGTTACTATGGAGAGGGTAAGCATCATGATCAGCGAGAGGCGACTTACCGATTGGCTGGACCCGGAGCCACTGAGCCCCCTCCTGATGTCTGATATGGCGGGNGACCATCCGACCAGGCGATTGAGGATCTGGGGGCCGGATGCCCCGATGCGGGACAGGACCAATGCACCCCCTATCCACAGGAAGAACGGCCCGAGAAGCAGCAGGANGGCGTTTAGGATGAAGTTGCTTACTATGCCCCCGCTCCCCCAAATGANGAAACCACCGTTGGATTGGATCCAGCTTTCAATATATGACAGCAGGCCCAATCCGAAAAACAACCAGTGTAGTGGGTAGTTGGGCNCCTTCACCCTGCTGACCTTCCTCACTCCCTCGTCAATCTCGATGTTCAGGAAGTCGCTGGTCCGCCTCTTGCCGTAGAAGTATGCGGCGCCGAGCGTCAGTGATGCTACGGTGAAGGTCGACCCGAAGCTGAGCACCGGGTCCACGCTGATGTCCCCCTCGTCGGTGAATCTCAGGAAACCAACCGCCCTGAGGACGATCTCCACGGCACCAGAGGCTAATGCGAACCCGAGGGCCCATGCTATGGAGCCGATTGCGTATATCTCTAGAACCATCATCCTGGAGAGCGTGGCTTCAGTACCCCCGATAACTCGGTGGATGGCCACCTCCCTCCTCCTCTGCTCAAGGGATAGGACCAGCCCGTAGAGTAGCACTACGAATGAGAGGGCAACTATCGGGATTACCAGGATGTAGTCGAACACCTGGATTATTCCCAGGAAGAGGTTCAGGAATGTTATCGTTCCCGAGACTATGTCGTTGTACTCGATTGAGAGTGCGACCGCTCCCGCACCCTCCCCAATGATGAACTCCCTTGGGAGTAGGACCGACTCAGTATCGCCGGTCCGCTCCCCCGTTGCGGGATCGAGGGTATCGACCTCTGTCCTCACACTCTCTAGATCCTCCCTGATGTTGCTGAGCCAGGCTGTAGCTGCTCTCGTTGAGGACGTTGGTATCTGAGTCCTGTCCAGAGCCACTCCAAGGTAACCATGGTCGTTTTGCATGAGCGTGGTCTTATGCTGCTCGCTCAGGACGGAGTCAGAGACTATGACTGGGTGGAAAAGTAGTGTAGGATTGCCGAAATCCCCCTCTTCGTATATCGCAGAGATGGTGAGGTTCGTCACAGTAATGCTGTCCTTGCAGAAGAGGACTGGCGCTGAGTCCTCGGAGGTGACGAACTCGATCTGTGCCTGACACTCCTGGAAGCCAATGTCGATGTCCCCTCCCTCGTAAGTNCCTAGCACGTAGCTGAATGTCAGGGTGTCAATCGTATCGTTGACCTCCACCCCTGCGGTGCTCGCTATCTTGGATGGCAGCACTATCGATCTGTTTGCTTCAGCATCAGCAGCCGAGCTCGGCCAGGCTCCGTAGATAACCGACTTAGCGTGCCTATCGCCCAGCTCGCCGTCCCACACGCCGTCTCCGTAGAATCTAATTATCCTGTTTTCGTTTATCGGAGGCCCATTCTCGGCCGCTTCCGGGAAGTCCCAGCTAACGTTACCCCATCCCGATGATCCTCCCGTGACGCTTTGCACGTTGAGTGGCTGGGGCGTGGTGAATCCGGAGTCGAAGAAACCCGAGACTCTGATCCCCTGCCTTCCGAAGACCAGTCCGCAGTCTTCGAACTCCTCCATCTCAACTATCTCAACGCAAAGGGACTCCCACAATGCCGAGTCGTTGGTCCTCCCTTTCCACTCGGCATCAGGATCGTATTGGAAGTCTACCTTCGCATCGAACTCATTCCCATCCAGGCTGAAGGCGAAGAATGCCTGATTCAGCCCTACTGCGTAGGCAAGGACTGTCGTGATTACCAATGAAGAGAGGAATACTCCTGCGAAGATTGCGAGACCCCTCTCTCGCCCCCTCCAGGCGCTCTTTACTGCCATTGAGATGTTGTTCGGNGCTGACAGCCAACGTGTCCGAAATGACCTGTACCAATCCTGATACATGNCCTCCATGGAGAACTCCTTCTTGGCCTTCTTCTGCCCCTTGGAAGGTTCGATGATGGGCCTGATTAGAAAGTAAAACCGGCNGCCGGCCTTCCTTGTGCTAATCAAGAATACTACGAAGATCGCAAGGAATATCCATGCTTGCAGCATCGTTGGGAGTACCTTCGTNACCAGTGATTCGACGTTCATTTCACTCCTCCTCTATTCCCCATGCNGATCGGATGTCTGAGGCTGCGGTCAAACCGTCCTTCAGTAGAAGCATCCTGTCTGCCATCGAAGCGAGAAGAGGGTCATGGGTCACCATGAGGACCGACAAACCGTCCTCCGCACAGAGTTCCTGAAAGAGCTTGATGACCTCTTGGCCGCTCTTTACGTCCANGTTGCCNGTGGGCTCGTCCGCGAGTATCAGTGGCCTAGATCCNGAGATNGCCCTAGCCACTGCGACCCTCTGCTGCTGCCCCCCCGAAAGCTGGTCCGGGATGAAGTCCATCCTGTCTCCAAGGCCCACTCTCTCCAAGGCCGACTTTGCCCTCTGTTCTGCCTCACTCGAGGGGACGCCGGAAAGTTCCAGGCTGAAGGNTACGTTGTCCAGTGCGTTCAGCCGGTCGATGAGGTGGAAGTCCTGGAATATCCAGCCGACCCCACTCCTCCTGACGTCCACAACTCTGTTGGGTGACATGGTACCGTAGTTGAACGANTCAAGAGAGATGTTTCCTGAGTCTCCCTCAAGGAGCCCNCCAATGATGTTCAGAAGAGTGCTCTTGCCACATCCGCTGGGGCCCATTAGGCTGACCAACTCGCCCTTCTGCACCTCCATGTCGATGCCCTTCAGGACCTCGAGCCTCCTGCGGCCCGAACCGAACCCCTTCTTGAGCCCGGAAACCTTCAGCATAGCGTTCGGGCAATAATTTGNCTTAAGCAGTTATCCCCTTCNGGTACTGCGGATCCTANCTGATATCGGGANCAGCCGTCCTGTTCCTCTCCCACTTCATCAGGTTCGTGTATATCGACGGGAGNAGCAGCACGCTTGCCANNAGCGCTAGGGTGATGGCCACGACGAACGCCTGGCCGAACAGCTGCAGTGGCACCAGCGAGGAGAGATTCAGCACCGAAAAGCCCCCTGCGGTTGTGACAGCGGCACCGGCCATGGCTCGGCCCGTGGTCGAGATCGAGGCAGAGGCCCACTCCTCTGGAGTCCCCTCTGGGTTCTTCTCCACCTCCTCCTCTATCCTTGTCGAGAGGTGGACGGCGTAGTCGACACCCAGGCCCAGGGTGAGTGCCCCGATGGTGACTGTCTGAGAGTTCAGCTGGAATCCAGTGAAGCCCATGATTCCGTAGACCCATGCCACTACCGCGAGCAAGGGTATCCAGGTCACAACACCCCTTGCGAGACCGAGACGCACGTCCTTGGTCCTGAAGGTGTGGATCGCCACTAGAGTCAGGAGGATCACCCCTGCCACGATCGCTGTCGAGAGGATGGCCGCCTCTGCTACGTCCGAGGTTATCTGGGCCAGTATCAGCGATCGTCCGCTGAGGTCTGCGGTGAAACCCGCAGCCATGGAGCCCGAGAGCTCGCCCGAGAGATCGCTTTCGAAAGCGTTGGTGCTGGACCAGTCCAGTGTGGCTGCCTGGAACGAGACCAGGGTCTGCCTCCCATCGCTGGAGAGAATCCCCTCTGAGAGGCCTCTTCCCTCAGGGGTCTCCGTCAGCCACGATTTGAGGCTGGACCAACTGTCTTCCTCGCCGTTTTCCACGGATGTCATCAGCGTCGAGAGATCAGGGTTCGCGCCTCTAGCGGAGAGAAGCGTGGATGGGAGGTCCGAGACCACAACAGTGACCCTCTGGTCTTGCCCGAGGACAGAGACTACGGAATCCAGCGCCTGCCAGCCCTCCTCGGACACTATGTCCCCCTCAACTACGACGTATATCGGCGAGGGGCTGCTTTGGAACTCTTCTGAGATCAGGAGGAAGTCTGCCACTACAGGCACCGAGTCGTCGAAGTTGTCCCTCGTGTCGAACCCCACCTCCAACTGGCTTACGCCGACCAACATGGGGGCCGTGATCACCGCTGCCACAATGATGGCGATGGCCGGCCTATCAGAGAGTCTCGCGATCCTCTCCACGAGCGGGCTCCTATCGGTCTTCACTGACTTGCCCATCTCCATGTCCTTTGGGGGCACTATTGTCATCAGAGCCGGAAGTGCAGTTATGCTGAACAGGTAGACGTAGAACAGGCCGATGGC